>JAVVUK010000015.1:0-23464 GCA_036653215.1 Rikenellaceae bacterium | reverse complement strand
GGCTGTGTGTTTTTGGCAAATATGGTCAATGCTTGAAAATGAAAGTTCTTGCAATGAAGCAAAGTGGGCAAAGATTGCACAACGCATTCTTGTGGATAAAACCGAACGGCATTTCGATATTGACTTGTCGGAACTAAAAAAGAAAGGAGAATTAAATGGCGAAAGTTGATATTTTAGTGCCTTACATCCTACAATGGGAGGGCGGTTTTGTCAATGACCTCGCCGATTCAGGGGGCGCAACAAATAAAGGCGTTACGATTGCCACTTGGCGGCAATGTGGATATGATAAAGATGGTGATGGTGACATTGATGTGGACGACCTGAAATTGATTTCAAACGATGATGTCAAGAACCGCATTTTGAAACCTCACTATTGGGATAGATGGAAAGCCGACCAAATACAAAATCAAAAGGTTGCAAATATCCTTGTTGATTGGGTTTGGGGGTCGGGTAAGCATGGTATTGTTATTCCACAAAGAATCCTTGGGGTGCAAGCTGATGGAATCGTTGGCAACAAAACGTTGTCAGCCGTCAACTTTGCAGACCCAAACCAATTGTTTGCCGCAATTTACAAAGCACGTGTCGATTTTCTCAATGAGATAACCGAAAGCAACATTGCAAAGTATGAACAAAAAATTGGGCGTAAAGCCACCGAAAAAGAATTGCTTAAATATACAAACAAGCGATTCTTGAAAGGTTGGTTGAACCGTCTTGAATCCATCAAAAAGCTATAAAATGAAAAAGATATTATTACCATTGATTTTTTGCTTTATTATGATTTCGTGTGCAAGTACACGAAAGAGTGTACAAATGTCGTGTACAAGTCAAACCAACACGGAATCAGCCGAAAAGCAGACTTCAAAGACGGAAAAGGTTGTTGATACGACCAAAACAGAGAGTGGCAAAGTCACAATCACCGAAATTGAATTTTACCCACCATCCGATTGTCATCACGATAAAGAGACGGCAAGTGAAGCACCCAAAAAAAAGCCCAAAGCAGATAAGCCCAAGGGAAATAATGTTGGTGAAATCAACTTGTCAAATGTCGGCAATATTAAAGATGCAGCTATCAAATCAATCAAGCAAACAACGATTGAATCAGAAAAGGAGCAAAAAGGAGAAAGTAAAGAATCCAACGAAAGTGATAATTCTAAGAACCAAGCCACACTTTCAAATACAAGTCAGTCCGGAACGGAAGAATCAACGCCCGCGCCCGACCCTTACCATTGGCGATATATCTTTTATATTTTACTTATTGTTGCGATAGGTTTGTTGTACATGAAACGTGTACCGATTCTGAATTGGATAAAAACAATTCTTTCGGGAATACGAAAGATTTTCTAAAATCACCTATATTTGCAGAACCATTGTTGCGAAGCCCGGTTCGTCCGGGTACAGTGGTTGAAGCCCGGCTTGCATAAGGTCGGGCTTCTTTGTTCCCGAAAAGTAATATTTGGGCATAAAAAAACGCCCAAAACTTGTGATTTTGGACGTTTTCGTGTACACTTTCGTGTCCCATTGTTATAAATACTTGATAATCAAGGTTGTTTGCGGAGGAAGGGGGATTCGAACCCCCGGTACCGGATTTCCAGTACGTCAGTTTAGCAAACTGGTGGTTTCAGCCACTCACCCATCCCTCCATTAAGAGTTAGTCTTCTCAATTGCTTTGCAAAAGTAAAACATTTTTTCGCAATAACAAAAAGAATAACTCTTTTTTATGAGAAAAAGTCTATTATTTGCTGCCTAAGGTGATAACAGCCTTGCCGAGACCTATGGTTTCTAATTTAGCATCTATACTATATGTGTCACGAAGAAATTTTTGAAGTCCTCGAGCCCAATTTCTCGTGTCAAGAGCACGGTTGTTGGCATCGAACATAGGAATACGGATTTGCTGAATAGACATATTGGTAGCACTTACATTGACAGCACCATATCGTCCTTGAACAGCATTTTTGTAGATCCAATCTTCAATTAAGAAAGAAAGCTCATCTCCTAAAATTTCAGATTCTAAGTTCACAGGAGAGTCTTCCCACACACGTACAGAAAGTACCACTTCACGTCCATTGGCGAACATATCGTCGAAGTGTGCTTGTAACCTTCCGTTGAAGTCGTCTAAGTGAGACAAAATGCCCTCTTCCAAAAGTACAGGTATCTCAGCAGAGAACGATGGAGTCCCTGTTCCTGAAGCACCAGCGATGGATTTATTGGTGTATGAGTCAAGACCTTCAAGGATGAAGGTTAACGATTGTTTTGGTCCTGTCTTGTTGATAGTCCATCCAAGTTCCATGACTATATCGCTCTTGGCTGCTCTTAAAAGCATATCTTTAGGACTTTCTGCTAAACCAGCTCCACTTGCTGAAGATGAAGAGAGTGAGCGTTCTGCATTTTCGAAATTTATATTTTTTATTAATGCTTCGGCACTAACTAAAGGGAAACCACGGTCTACCATCATCTCATTGATTTTGGCAGTTGCCAATTTTAGATCGGCACTTTTTAGAAAGGCTTTTCTATAATCAGCGTGTTGTTCTCCGTCAGCACTTTGGGTGAAAAATCCGTTTTGAATGCACCACTGGTCACTTGGTAAGACCATAATTGTAGGCTTCTTTGCTTGTGAGAAAGAGGCAATGGAAAATAGTATTCCGATTGCTATAAGAATTAATTTTTTCATTATTATGTGAGTTTTTAATTTTTAAAATCCTGATGATAGACCTTTGATGATGCCTCTTGTTTCTAAGTCTTTACGTAGAGCATCTACCTTGACAGAGACAACTAAGCCTACTTTATATTCTCTACCTACTTTCATAAAGTCTTCTGCAGCGACACGCCCGTCAGTTGCTAACTCTGCAAATTTACGATATTCGCCGGAAGCACCGAAAAAAGCATCTGAATATTGCTTAAAAGCCTCAATTTCAGCAGGGCTGTTTAGAAGAGGAGCCTTGCCTGATACCCCAGTCTTGCCAGCCAATCCCTTATATAAAACTCCGTGCACAGCGTTTTTCATAGCTTGTTCTGCTGCCACAGTGCTTCGTTTAGAATAAGACCATGCTTTGACAAGGTATGTGCCTTGTATTCCGACACTCTCAATCTCAATGTCATAGCGAAATGCTTCAGTTTGAGCGTTTGCCTTTTGTATCTTTCTCTTTTTTGCGTTTGCATCCATGTTAAAACATAAGCATACTAATGCCAGGATGATAAATAGCTTTTTCATATTTTTATAAAATTTAAACTGTTTTTTATTGTGCTTCTTTGTTTGCTGCAACGACACTTCTCACTTCTGTGTTGTTGATTGGCCCTTCGTGGATTAACATACCCACTTGTGGAGAACCATTACCTATGATTTTAAATTGGGTAGCGTTGATTGTGATGTTGCCATGATCTTTATCGTTCGCTGCCATATATGTATTATCCCAAATCATCTCCTTAACAGGTTTTGTGACACATACTTGTCTATATTTTATCTCTCCCGTTTTTGGGTTCAAGAGCCTCTCATAAACGTAATATTTCAACTTTGGATCTATACCTTCCTTAACACCTATTGCCGCAGTGATGATCTTTTTATTTACGCTTTCAACAGGGGTTTTAGATCTAAAAATCTCGTGTTGACGTTGTAGTTCAACAATAGACTTATCAATAGCCTTATAAAGAGTTTTGCGGATTAGCTCTTCATTGGTCTTGGCAGAAAATTTTGTCGATTGTACAATAGCCTTAATATATTGTTGTCCGATATAAGAAAGGCTAAACATATCATGTTTATTATCAAAAGCATATGTTTTACAACTGTCAGGTGTTTCGGTATAAAATTGCTCATAGAACTTAGCAGCGCTCTCTTTATCCCAATCCAATTTATATAGGTAAGAGGTTATTTTCACATTAAATCCTTTTGCTAAAATATCGGACATCAAAGCTCCAAGTTGTGCAGTGCTTGCTGCAATGTTGGCATATGTCTTTTGGTCTTCATCGTCTGTGGTGGCGGCATAAGCATTTGCTACGCTTGCCAAACCGGAAAATATAGCCATAGCAATTCCTCCTGCTTTTTCCTTGTCGAAATAACGAATATCGTTTACTAAAACAAAAGTGTTTCCTATAAGTTCCTCTCCAGCGTCGGTAAGTGACGCTATGCCACGCACACTCATGGCAGCTCTCATCTTCTCAAGCTCGTCGGCGTTGTAAAAGCCTCTTTGCTTGACAAGTTCCATGTTAAAACTTCCGTCTACATGACGGTTATACCATTTAGCAACCAACTTTTTGGCAACTTCATGTTCTTTAAGGAACGAGGCGATGACACTATCTCTTTTGTTGTCGTCATCAACCTTAATTATCTTCTGGTCTTCAAGATCATGATCGTCGAACTTGTCAGGGGTTTCAAGTGTTAGGAACACAGCCTTTATATCATCCGCATATTTGACTTGAGATTTCTTATCTTGTTCTAACATGATGGTATAAAGAGCACTTCTTTGAAATTTGTTATATACTTCATAACCTGTATTTTCATCTTGTCCAAATGCTGATTTTAGCATTAAACAAGAACAGATTGTTAGTAGACAAAATAATGATTTCTTCATGGTATTTTATTTATAAATCACAAATCGTTACATTAGCGTAAAAACACATAATATAACGATTTGCAACGACATAATTATTAATATCTATTTTATAACATTAGTAATTACTCCAAATATATGACTTTTTTATATAATAACAAAAAATAAATTTAGAATATAAATTTAGAACTTATCTCTTTATATTCATAAACTCTTTCTATAACATCAGCAAAAAGCTCGGCAACACTTAACACTTTGAATTTAGATATGTCTTCGCCTTCTTTTAATGGTATAGTGTCGGTAATGATTACTTCACATAGTGCAGAGGCGTTTATCCTGTCGTATGCTGGACCCGAAAGCACAGCGTGTGTAACGGCAGCACGGACGCTCTTAGCTCCTTTTTCAAGAAGCATATCGGCAGCCTTCGTGATAGTGCCAGCAGTGTCTATCATGTCATCTAAGATGATAACGTGTTTGTCTTCAACATCACCAATAAGCATCATCTCATCTACTACATTAGCCTTTGTACGTTGTTTGTGAGCAACGACAATAGGGCATTTTAAATAGCTGCTATATGCTTTAGCACGTTTTGCACCTCCCATATCTGGTGCTGCAACAACGATGTCCTCCATGCCTAAAGATTTAAGATAAGGAACGAATACCCCTGAAGCGTAAAGATGATCGACAGGCATATCGAAGAACCCTTGTATCTGGTCGGCGTGTAAGTCCATAGTCATGACACGATCTACTCCTGAAGCACATAGTAGGTTAGCGACAAGTTTTGCTCCGATAGATACACGTGGCTTATCTTTACGATCTTGACGTGCCCATCCAAAGTATGGCATTACAGCTATAACTCTGTGTGCTGAAGCACGGTGTGCCGCATCAGCCATAAGCATAAGCTCAAATAGGTTGTCAGTAGGAGGGAACGTAGACTGTATGATAAATACGGTGCATCCTCTAATGCTTTCGTTATATGCAGGTTGGAATTCGCCATCACTAAATTCATAAACCGTAGAGTCTCCCAACCCTATTCCATATGATTTGGCAATCTGCTCGGCAAGATAACGTGATCCACGTCCTGCGAAAAATTTGATACGGTGAGTATTCATTTTCTTCTTTATTTAGATTTTAAACAATTTTCGATATAGTCGAGAACCTCATCGTGTCCAACTCCTGTTTCGGATGAGGTAATAAACATTTTGGGTAGTTCCTCCCATTCAGGAAGTAGTTGCTGTGAATATATTTCTAAATTTTTTGATAGCTGAGTAGCAGATAGCTTATCTGTTTTAGTGAATATGATTGAAAAAGGAATTCCCTCTTCTCCTAAAAAGCGGAAGAAGTTAAGATCTATATTTTGAGGCTCATGACGTGAGTCTATAAGCACAAATAGAAGATGTAGATTTTCTCTTTTTGTCACATAACCATCTATGAGCTTTGAGAAACGCTCTTTTTTGTTCTTTGTGATACGGGCATAGCCATAGCCGGGAAGATCGACAAGATCCCACGTGTTGTTGATGACAAAGTGGTTTATCATCTGTGTCTTTCCCGGTGTGCTCGATACTTTAGCAAGGTTCTTGCGCCCTGTTAGCATATTTATAAGAGATGATTTTCCTACATTAGAGCGTCCGATAAAGGCAAATTCTTCCCTTGGCGTGTCGGGACACTGCTCGACACGTGGACTGCTACATAGAAAATCGGCTGATTGTATTATCATTAGCTTTTTATTCTCTCGTAGTACTCTCTTGTGTGTGAGTCTATTCTAATACGTTCGCCAGTTGTGATAAATAGAGGCACTTTAACTGTTGCGCCAGTCTCTATTACAGCTGCTTTGAGCGAGTTTGTAGATGCGGTGTCACCCTTGATGCCAGGCTCTGTATATGTTATTTCTACTTCTATATATTGTGGTAATTCGGCAGAAAGAACAACGTCTTTATCGGTGTGGAACATGACCTCTACAATTTCTCCTTCTTTCATAAGATCTGAATTTTCAATCAGGGCTTTGTTTATAGAAATTTGTTCAAAAGTCTCTCCGTGCATAAAGTGACAGCCCATATCATCTTCATATAGGTATTGGTATGGACGACGTTCTACACGCACAAATTCAAGCTTTTCTCCTGCTGAAAATGTCTTATCTACAAGACGACCATTTTCAAGATTTTTGAGTTTTGTACGGACAAATGCTGGTCCTTTACCCGGTTTTACGTGTTGAAATTCAACGACCATAAAAGTCTTGTCGTTCATCTCAATACATAATCCGTTTTTGATATCTCCGGTTGTTGCCATATTATATTTTATTAATGTTAAGTGAAAGTTCTTTAAGTTGTTCTTGTGCTATTGGTGCTGGCGAATCTATCATCACGTCACGTCCTGAGTTGTTCTTTGGAAAGGCTATATAGTCCCTAATAGACTCGGTACCGCCAAACATAGAACACCAACGATCGAAGCCAAATGCTATTCCTCCATGAGGAGGTGCGCCATAACGGAATGCGTTTAGAAGAAATCCAAATTGCTCTTCTGCGGCTTCTGGGGTGAAGCCTAAGGCTTTAAACATCTGTTGTTGTATCTCCCTATCATGAATACGTATCGATCCACCACCAACTTCAACTCCATTTATAACAAAGTCGTAAGCCTCAGCCCTTACATTTCCAGGATCGGTAGCAAGCATCGCCATGTCTTCTGTTTTTGGTGAGGTAAATGGGTGGTGCATAGCGTAGTAACGTTGTGTCTCTTCGTCCCACTCCAAAAGAGGGAAGTCAACGACCCATAGAGGTGCAAAAACACCAGATTGGCGAAGTCCTAAATCTTTACCCATAAGCAACCTTAATTCGCATAAAGCATGAAGGGTTTGCGTCTTTTTACCCGAAAGGATAAGTATTAGGTCTCCAGCTTTGGCGTTCATCTTGTCGGCAATAGCTTTAAGGCTTGCCTCGTCGAAAAATTTGTCGAAGCTTGATTTGACAGAGTTATCGTTATTTACCCTTATATAGGCAAGTCCTTTAGCTCCTACTTGTGGTCTTTTTACAAATTCTGTTAGAGCGTCAAGTTGTTTGCGTGTATAGATCGCAGCTCCACTTGCACAGATAGCTCCAGCATAGTCGGCAGAGTCAAAAACGGCAAATTCATGTCCTTTTACAATTTCTGTTATATCGTTTATCTTCATGCCAAAGCGTATGTCAGGTTTGTCGCAACCGTAATATTCCATAGCGTCAGCATATGTCATACGAGGGAAGTCAATATCTGCAAGTTCTTGACCAAGAACATCTTTAAACATAGCTTTTGCCATGCCTTCAAAGGTGTTTAGGATATCCTCACGTTCAACGAAAGACATCTCACAGTCTATTTGTGTAAATTCGGGTTGGCGGTCGGCACGGAGGTCTTCGTCACGGAAACAACGTACGATTTGAAAATATTTATCATATCCGGCAACCATAAGAAGTTGCTTGAATGTTTGTGGCGATTGTGGAAGCGCATAGAACTCTCCGGCGTTCATACGTGAAGGAACGACAAAGTCACGAGCACCCTCAGGTGTCGATTTTATAAGATATGGAGTTTCAATCTCTAAAAATCCTTGATTGTCAAGATAGCGTCTAATTGCTTGAGCCATCTTATGACGCAATATAAGATTGTTTTTTACGGGGTTACGTCTTAAGTCTAAGTAACGATATTTCATACGCAACTCATCACCACCGTCACTCTCGTCTTCAATTGTGAATGGAGGAACTTCTGAGGTGTTGAGAATAGTTAGATTTTCTACAATCAACTCAATATCACCAGTTGCTATTTTGCTGTTTTTTGAACTTCTCTCAACGACAGTACCCGTAACAGAGATTACATATTCACGGCCAAGTGTAGAAACTAAATCTTTTAATTCTTTGCTGCTATCGTCTCCTATGGTTAGCTGTGTTATGCCGTAACGGTCACGCAGGTCGATGAATGCCATTGAACCAAGATCACGAACTTTTTGTACCCAACCAGCAAGGGTTACTTTCTGAGAGACATTACTTATCCTCAGACTACCGCAATTTGTACTTCTATACATTATTTATTATTAAGTGTTGAGATGTTATTATTAAAAAAAATAACATCTAATTGTGTATTACCATGCGATTAAATATTGCAACAAATGATTTATATTACTTAATTCATTATATTTGCCACGTGCAAAAGTATAAAATAAACTAAATATACGCAATGAATAAGGCAGATAATGACAATTATTTTATGAAAGTGGCTCTGCAAGAGGCACAAAAGTCCGCTCAGATGGGTGAAATACCAATCGGAGCTATAATTGTGTCTGAGGGTGAAATTTTGGCACGTTGTCATAATCTTACCGAAACATTGTGTGATCCGACAGCACACGCCGAGATGCAGGCTATAACTACAGCAACGGCTGCTCTTGGTGGGAAATATCTTCCTCAATGTACTATATACGTAACCGTTGAGCCGTGTCCTATGTGTGCAGCTGCACTATATTGGGCACAGATTGGCAGGGTGGTATATGGCGCAAAAGATGATAAACGTGGATATTCTACAATCTCAGCTTCGCTGTTACATCCTAAAACAGAAGTTGCAGAAGGTGTTTTGAAAGATGAATGTTCTCAAATAATGACTTCTTTTTTTAAAAAGTTAAGATAATAGATGACAATAGACGATTTAATATTGGTCTTGGCAAATATCAATGCAAAAGAACTACTCTTTCTTGTTGAGAGTGTAGGTAGTGCAAAAGGTGTGGTGTCACTTTCCGAGAGCGAGTTACGTGATTTGGGACTTGGAGCTCCATCGATAGAAAGGCTGAAATCGTCAGATACATATTCTAAGGCAGAGCAGGAAATGTCGTTTATAGAAAAATATAATATCCGCACTCTTGTTTTTGGAACCCCTGAATATCCGAAATTACTTGGTGAGTGTTGTGATGCCCCTTATATCCTTTTTGTTAAGGGAGATCTGGATTTTAACGATAGTGATAAGTGGATATCTATTGTTGGAACACGTAAATATTCGTCTTATGGCTTGTCAATGACCGGAGGTCTGGTAAAAGAATTTGCTGCCAAATATGCCGATGGTGTTGTCGTAAGCGGACTTGCCAACGGAATAGACACGATAGCTCATAAGGCGGCTTTAGAGAATAATTTAAAGACTGTTGCTGTTTTAGCACATGGCTTTAAGACAATATATCCCATAGATAATAGAACCCTTGCTGCAAAAATAATAGCTGAGGGAGGTGCTTTGGTGACGGAATATACCTCTGACAAAATGCCATTACCCCACTGCTTCTTACAAAGAAACAGGATTGTGGCGGGGCTTTGTGGTGCTACCTTGATAATAGAATCTCCAATGAAAGGAGGGTCGATGAATACGGCAGCTACGGCAAATAGCTATTCACGAGAGGTGTTTGCTCTTCCGGGACGTGCTAACGATGATGGAAGTCAAGGAACAAACAACCTAATTAAAAGCACAAGAGCTTCTATGGTAACTTCTTTTTCAGACGTTGAGGCTGTAATGGGGTGGGAGAGTATTAAGAAAAAAAGTGAACTCGACCTTTTCGATGTTCCTCTGCAAGGTTATGAACGTGAGATATATAAAATGCTTGCAGGTGGGGAGAAAAGTGTCGATGAGATGACTGAAAAAATGGGCATCAATGCCTCTGACTTCAGTAGTATTATAGGTAAAATGGAAATAATGGGTTTTGTGAAAGCGATACGTGGTAGAATGTATATTAGAATATGATGCAATTTATTGATACTCATTCACATATATTTGAAAAAGAGTTTGATCAAGATAGAAATAGCGTTGTTGAGAGGTGTCTTGAGTGTGGGGTAAACGACATCATCCTCCCATCAATAGACACTACTACACACGAGGCTATGTATTCTTGTTGTGAGAGATGGAGTTTTTGTCATGCAGCATTTGGGTTACATCCCACCTCTGTAAATGAAAATTATAAAAAGGAGATTGAAGTTGTAGAAGGCCTTATTAAAAATAAAAGTTGTGTGGCGGTAGGGGAGATAGGTCTTGATTTTTATTGGAGTAAAGAGTTTTATAAAGAACAAATAGAAGCCCTTCATTTACAAATAGATATAGCTTTAAGATATGGTAAACCTGTGCTTATACATACCAGAGATGCCTTTACAGAGATGGAAAAAGAGCTTTCCCGTTATCAAGGCACAGGGCTTAAGGTGTTATTACATGGATATAGTTCTGACATAGAACAATATTATCGTTTGGAAAATATGAATTTAGAGTTTTATTATGGCATAGGAGGTGTCGTTACTTTTAAAAATTCATCACTGAAAGATGTCGTGCGTGGCATGACTTTAGATAAAATGGTGCTTGAGACAGACTCTCCATATTTGACACCTGTCCCTCATAGAGGTAAGCGCAACGAGAGTAGCTACATCCCAATTATTGCTCAACAGATAGCAGATATTAAAGAGATAACAATTGAAGAGGTTGCTGCCGTGACAACAAAAAATGCAAAACTATTATTTAATATAGATTGATTATGCGAAAATCAGTATTAATCCTTTATACAGGAGGAACCATAGGAATGAAAACTAATGTTCTTACCGGTGGTCTTGCCCCTTTTAATTTTGAACAGATAGAAGAAGAGGTTCCAGAGTTAAAAAAATTTAACCTCAATATAGACACCTATACATTTGACCCTCTTATAGATTCTTCAAATGTAAAACCAGCTCTTTGGGTTGAACTTGCTGAGATTATTAAAGGTAAGTATAACCAATATGATGGGTTCGTAGTGTTGCATGGCACAGATACAATGGCTTATTCTGCTTCTGCTCTTAGCTTTATGCTGACCAATCTTTCCAAGCCTGTTGTCTTTACGGGAAGTCAAATTCCAATTGGGGTGTTGAGAACAGACGGTAAGGAAAATCTAATCTCGTCGATAGAGATCGCTGCACACGAAGCCACCGGTGCTGTTAAAGTCCCAGAGGTGTGTGTCTTCTTCCAAAATCACCTTCTTAGGGCAAATCGTACTTCTAAATATAGTGCCGAACATTTTAATGCTTTTCGAAGTGATAACTACCCATCTCTTGCTACGGCAGGTATAAAAATAGATTATAATTCGCCATTCATAAATCATAATTATAAAAACGATCCGTTAGAGATAAAGACATCAATGTGTGAAGATGTCGTTGTGTTAGATATTTTTCCTGGCATATCACAACTTGTAGTCTCTTCGATACTCAATATACCTAATATTAAAGGTGTCGTTATGCGTACTTACGGATCGGGCAATGCCCCTACTGATGAGTGGTTTATAGAAGAACTTAAGTCTGCTATTGATCGTGGAGTTGCCATACTTAATGTGACTCAATGTTGTTCTGGTGGGGTGAATATGGAACTATACGATACAGGTAAGTTGCTTAGTGAAATAGGTGTAATTTCAGGTGGTGACATAACTACCGAAGCAGCCATTGTTAAGATGATGTTCTTGCTTGGACAAGGTGTAAAAGGCGATGATCTTTATAGTAAATTGGCAAAATCTATTAGAGGGGAGATCTCAATTTAATTTTATAATACGAACATTATCAATTTGTTACAAAAAAGATTAAAAAAAATACATAAAAAACATTGAAAATGGTTAGATGTTATAGAAATTAGTTCTATCTTTGCTTCAAATAGAGTAATACCATTGATACAAAAACGAAATAAATTAAAATAATTAACTAATAAAAAAGTACTAATATCAATTCAAAGTGTTTCTAATTATGAAAAAGCTTTTTGCTATTTTAGCAGTCATCACACTAATGAGTGTGTCTACTGCTTCAGTCTATGCTCAAGACAATGCTGCTGCAGCTACTGCAACAACAGAAGTTACAGCTGACTCTGTTACTCAAACTGCTGCTGTTGCAGAAGAAGAAATGGTCGCTGTGGCTGAAGAGATGCCAGAGGGAAAACCTATGCACTATGTTCTTAAAGAACAATTCCTTGCAGGTGGTGCTGGTTGGATGTCTCCAATCCTTTTATGTCTTGTTATCGGTCTTGCTATCGTTATCGAGCGTGTAATTTACTTAAACCTTGCTACAACAAACACAACAAAACTTCTTAACCAAGTTGAAGAAGCTCTTAATAAAGGTGGTGTTGAAGCAGCTAAAGAAGTTTGTCGTAACACAAAGGGTCCTGTTGCAAGTATCTTCTATCAAGGTCTTAGTCGTATGGACGAAGGCGTTGACGTTGTAGAAAAGTCAGTAGTATCTTATGGCTCTGTACAAATGGGTCAATTAGAAAGCGGTCTTTCTTGGATAGCTTTATTTATCGCTCTTGCTCCGATGCTTGGTTTCATGGGTACAGTTGTCGGTATGATCTCTGCGTTCGACTCTATTGCTGCTGCTGGTGATATTTCTCCAACACTTGTTGCTGGTGGTATTAAAGTGGCTCTTTTGACTACTGTCGGTGGTCTTATCGTTGCGGTTATTCTTCAAATTTTTTACAATTACCTTATCTCTAAAGTGGATGGTCTTGTAATTTCTATGGAAGATGCTTCTATCAGTTTGATGGATATCGTAACTAAATTTAGCAAAAATAAAAAATTAATCAAATGAAATATATATCATTTATCAGATATGGACTTATAGCTATTTCGCTTATCATATTGTTCCTTTTCTTAGGTACAATGGATCAAACGACTGGCGTATATCCATACATTGACCTCCTTCTAAAGTGGACTTATGCTATATTGTTCATTGCTGTTGCTGTGGTAGTTATACTTCCTGTATTCAACATGGCTAAAAACCCTAAGGGAGCTGGTCGTACATTCATCGGTATAGGTATATTGGCTGTTATCCTTGGTATAAGCTACGCTTTATCTGATGGTACAACAATCGTTACTCCTGCTGCTACCTTTGATAATGTAACAGAATTAAAGCTTAGTGATACAGGTCTATTCGCAACATATATTACAACAGCAATTGCAATTGCTGCAATCGTTGTAGGCGAAGTTGTAAAACTAATTAGAAAATAATATCGCAATTAGTTTTGCGAATAAAAAATTAACGAAGATGGCAAAAAGAAGTGCTCCAGAGATAAATGCTGGTTCGATGGCAGACATCGCGTTCTTGCTTCTTATCTTCTACTTGGTGACAACAACAATGAATGTTGACTCTGGTATCATGCGTTCTCTCCCTCCGATGGCGGATAAAAGCCAAAAGCAGGAAGATGTAAAGATGAAAAAGAGAAACCTTCTGTTTGTCTCAATCAACTCTCAAGACAAGATCCTTCTTAACCTTACCGATCAGGTAGGTATAGAAAATCTTACAGAGAGAGTGAAAGAGTTTATTCTTAATCCGAATAACGATCCAGAAATGCCGGAAAAGAATGAAGTTGAAGTAAACCTTTTAGGAAAGATACAAGTATCGAAAGCGGTTATTTCACTGCAAAATACTCGATATACGAGCTATAATATGTATATTAAAGTTCAAAACGAGTTAACACGTGCTTATAATGAATTAAGAAACGACCTGTCGCAGAGAGAGTTTGGCAAAACATATGACAATCTTGATGAAAATCAACAAACTGCCATAAGAGATGCTATTCCTCTTCGTATTTCGGAGGCCGAACCTAAAATGTAAGAAGAAAGGAGAAAAATTATATGGCAGTAATGAAAAAGAAGGGCAACACAGGCACGCCCGCTATTTCGACCGCATCTCTTCCTGATATTGTTTTTATGCTTTTGTTCTTCTTTATGGTTTCGACAACGATGCGTGAAGTAGAACTTAAGGTATCAACAAAATTACCTAATGGAACAGAGGTTCAGAAGTTAGAAAAGAAATCTTTAATAAGTTATATCTATATTGGTTCACCAACCCTTGCTTTACAAAAGCAATTTGGAGACCGTCCACGTATACAACTTAACAATGACTTTAAAACTCAACAAGAGATTTTAGAGTATGTTGCAGCAGAAAGAGAGAAGTTAGACGAGGCTGATAAGCCCCTTATGACAATCAGTATTAAAGCTGACAAACACGTTAAGATGGGTATAATAACAGATGTTAAGCAAGAGCTTAGAAGAGCAAATGCTTTGAAACTATGTTATGTGGCAGGAAAATCTACACTGAAAGATTTTTATAGCCAAAATTAGATTTAATAATAAAAAAAATAGGGTCGCAATAATTTGCGGCCCTATTTTTTTGTTTTTTTGTTAAATTTTATCTAATTTTGTGGCTTATCATCAATGTCAAAAGTGTGTTACACTTTTTTATTGTCATTAGAAACAGCCTAAATCTATTTATGGTTGGGGTTGAACTGTTTCTTAGATGTATCACAATTTATTAATGTTACTTACTATGAGCAATATAGAATTAAGCGAACAAGAAATTATTAGACGTAACTCTATGAATGAGTTGCGTAATTTGGGGATCGAACCATATCCTGCTGCTGAGTTTGTTATAAATACAAACAGTGCTGAAATTAGAGAAAAGTTTGCCACTGAACCCGATAAATTTAAGGAAGTGACAATCGCTGGGCGTATAATGTCACGTCGAATTATGGGTAGTGCCTCTTTTTTTGTTATTCAAGATTCTGTAGGTAAGATGCAGATATATCTAAAACGTGATGATATATGTGAAGGCGAAGACAAAACGATGTATAACACTGTTTTCAAAAAGTTGTTAGATATAGGTGATATTGTAGGAATTAAAGGTTTTGCTTTCATTACTCAAACAGGAGAACTTTCGGTTCATTGTAAAGAACTTAAAATATTAAGTAAGTCGTTGCGTCCTCTTCCTATTGTTAAGGAAAAAGACGGAGTTGTTTACGATGCGTTCTCAGATGCAGAGTTGCGTTACCGTCAACGTTATCTTGACCTTATTGTAAATCCAGAAGTTAAAGATACATTTATCAAACGTACCAAGATCATCTCTACAATGCGAGAGTTCTTTAACTCTATGGGTTATCTTGAGGTGGAAACGCCAATTTTGCAACCTATTCCCGGTGGTGCAACGGCACGTCCGTTTATCACGCATCATAATACTTTAGATATGCCTCTTTATCTTCGTGTAGCTAATGAGCTATACCTAAAAAGGCTTATAGTAGGTGGTTTTGACGGTGTATATGAGTTTGCTAAAGACTTCCGTAATGAGGGCATGGATAGAACCCACAATCCCGAATTTACAGTAATGGAGATATATGTTGCCTATAAAGATTATCTATGGATGATGAATATGATGGAGCAACTTTTGGAACGTATCTCTATTGCAATTAACGGCACAACAGAAGTGATGATAGGTGAGCAAAAAGTGAGCTTCAAGGCTCCTTTCCGCAGACTTACAATGACAGATGCTATAAAAGAAAAAACAGGTTTCGATATTACAGGGAAGAACGAAGAAGAGTTAGTTGCTGCTTGTAAAAGCCTAAACGTGCCTATTGAGAAGAGTATGGGTAAAGGAAAGCTTATAGATGCTATTTTTGGTGAAAAATGTGAGGAGTTCCTTGTTCAACCAACATTCTTAATAGATTATCCAACCGAGATGTCTCCGTTAAGTAAGCGTCATCGTGATAACCATGATCTTACAGAACGTTTTGAGCTTTTCGTATGTGGTAAAGAGTTGTGTAATGCTTATTCAGAGTTGAACGATCCTATCGATCAGCTTGGACGTTTCCAAGATCAAGTACGTCTTTCTGAAAAAGGGGACGATGAGGCTATGTTTATAGATATGGACTTTATCCGTGCTTTGGAATATGGTATGCCTACTTGTTGTGGTTTGGGTATCGGTATAGATCGCCTTACTATGTTTATGACAAATAGTCCATCTATCCAAGATGTGCTTTTCTTCCCTCATATGCGTCCTGAGGTGAGAAAGAAGAGTGCAACAGATGAAGAAGATAAAAAATAGAAATTGAAATTATGAGAAAAAAAATTGTTGCAGGTAACTGGAAAATGAATACCACCCCTGCTGCCGGTGTTGCCCTTGCTAAAGAGCTTGTCGGAATGTGTAAAGAGGTGAAATCAGATGTAGAACTTATCATTGCTCCTCCGTTTACTCACTTATCTATGGTGGAAAATGTTATAGGTGGTAGTTCAATAGCTTTATCAGCTCAAAACTGTGCCGATCAAGTTAAGGGTGCATATACAGGTGAGGTGTCTGCCGAGATGATAGCTTCTTTGGGTGCTAAATATGTTATTTTAGGACACTCTGAGAGGAGAGAATATTATGGTGAAAATGCAGAAACGCTAAATAAAAAGATGAAACTCGTTTATGCAAATGGGTTAACTCCTATCTATTGTGTGGGAGAGAAGAAAGAAGAGCGTGAGTCGTCTCGCCATTTTGACGTTTGTCGTAAACAAATAGAAGAGGTAGTCTTTAACCTTACAGAAAAGGAATTTGAGACACTTGTTATAGCTTATGAGCCTGTTTGGGCAATAGGCACAGGTCTTACAGCTTCTTCAGATCAAGCACAAGAAATACACGCTTTTATACGTGAGGTGTTACGTGGTAAATTTGGTGCTAAGGCAGAACAAACGCCAATTCTTTATGGCGGTAGTTGTAAGCCTTCAAATGCGAAAGAGCTTTTTGCAAAAGCTGATGTTGACGGTGGTCTAATCGGTGGTGCAGCTCTTGTTGCAGCAGATTTTATTGGTATCGCAAAATCATTTTAATAAGAGTGTTAGTTAATAAAAAGGCGTTATTGTAATTATTTACGATAACGCCTTTTTTGGGCACAATAATTTGTCTAAAATATTGTTTTTGTAATAAAAAAGTCATAACTTTGTAAGGTTATATCTATTATGATTTAGATATATAAAACGCTAAAAATAAAAAACTAAAAAGATAACAAATATGAAAAAAAGCATTTGGATAGTTATAGGTGTTGTAGTGTTGCTTATCGTTGTAGCATACTTCTCTTGTGTAGATAAGTATAACAACATGGTGACACGCCAAGAAAGTGTTACTGCTGCTTGGTCACAAGTTGAAAATCAATACCAAAGAAGGTCTGACCTTATCCCTAACTTAGTAAATACTGTTAAAGGATATGCCGAACATGAAAAATCCACTTTAGATGCTGTTGTTAGTGCAAGGGCTGAAGCTACAAGCACAAAGGTTTATTTAAATGATCCTAAGTCTCTTGAAGGTTATACTAAAGCGCAAGATCAACTTTCGGGTGCTTTGTCTCGTCTTATGGCAATATCGGAAAATTACCCTGACTTGAAAGCTAATCAAAATTTCGCACAACTTCAAGCTCAACTTGAGGGTACCGAAAACCGTATCTCTACTGAGAGACGTCGTTTTAACGAAGAAGCACAAAACTATAATATGTATATCAGAAAGTTCCCTAACAACATAATAGCAAGTATGTTTGACTTTGAAAAGGCTGCTTATTTTGCTTCTAAAGAGGGTTCTGAAAATGCTCCGGAGGTGAAGTTCTAAATATGAAAATAGAGCAAATTCTAACTAAGGAAGAGAGTGATAAAATAGTCGCTGCAATTGCGTCTATCGAGTCGCATAGTAGTGCTGAGGTGCGTGTACACATAGAATCTACGTGTAATGGCGATCCTTTAGTTAGGGCTATTAAAGTGTTCTCTAACCTTAAAATGCAAAATACGGCTGACAGAAACGGTGTTTTAGTTTATGTGGCTGTGAAGTCTAAAAAATGCGCTATTGTGGGAGATGCCGGTATAAACAAGGTTGTGGAGAGGGATTTTTGGGATACTTGTACTGAGAAAATGGTCTCTTGTTTTAAAGAAAATAACTATTGTAAAGGTATCACTACTGCTTTAGTTATGGCATCATCTAAGTTATCAAAGCATTTTCCTCATGCTCTTGATGACATAAACGAGTTATCAGACGAAATATCGTTTGGTAAATAAATTTAATAAAATGAAGCGATTAACACTTTTAATATTAGCTATTTCTCTTTCTGTCAGTCTATTTGGACAATCTCTATTAGAGCAGCCCAAACCAAGACAATTGGTAAACGACTACGCTAATATATTTTCAGATGCAGAAAGAACCGAATTGGAGAGCCGTTTGGTCGCTTTAGACGACAGCACATCTACACAGGTGTTGGTAGTTACAACTTCCGATTTGGAGGGTATGGATATATCTTATCTTGCCACAGAATTAGGACATAAATGGGGCGTTGGACAAGACGGCAAAGATAACGGTGTCGTGATCCTTATAAAACCAAAGACAGATACTGAAAGAGGTGGCGTATTTATAGCTGTGGGGTATGGTCTTGAAGGAGTCATCCCAGATGCTGTATCTAAAGCTATTGTAGATAATGAGATGATCCCATATTTCTCACGTGGAGATATGAGTGGTGGTGTAAATGCTGCCATATCGACAATCGGATCTTTAGCAAGTAGCGAATTTACTGCCGATCAATATATGAAAAAAGGAAGTAGCACGAGTCTAAACGTGTTTGCTATCTTTTTTGTCATATTTATCATAATAATGCTTTTGCCACGCAAAAGAAGCGTTGATGTCAATGGCGATGGAGCACAGGTACACTCCTCAATACTTCCATGGCTTATTATAGGTAGCATGGGAAGAGGCGGCGGAGGTGGCTTTGGAGGTAGTAGTGGCGGCTTTGGTGGCGGCGGCTTTGGCGGTTTCGGTGGCGGTGGCTTTGGCGGTGGCGGAGCAGGTGGTAGTTGGTAATAGTTAGCTGAGTTGGTGGTGAAGTTATAAGTGATTGGTGTTGTAGTATTTAGCTGAGTTGGTGGCGGTGAAGTTATATGTAGTTGGTGGGGTAGGATTGGTTGGCGAAACTATTGTTCGTTTATAAGGTAATTGCTTGAATGTGTGGGTAATAGATATATGGTCTTATGAAAAACACAAAGGTGGGTTATAAGATCTCTAAAATTTGAATATAAAAAATAACAATAAAAAAATGTCTGATTTAGATTTAGAAAAAATTCTTAGGGTAGATATCGAGAGTGAGATGAAGAGTGCGTATATAGACTATTCTATGTCTGTTATTGTATCTCGTGCTTTGCCGGATGTGCGTGATGGTCTGAAACCTGTTCATAGAAGAGTGCTATATGGTATGAGTAAAGAGCTTAACCTCTACTCAAATAAGAAATATATGAAATCTGCACGTGTTGTCGGAGAGGTGATGGGTAAATATCACCCACATGGTGACAGTTCTGTATATAACACTATGGTACGTATGGCGCAACCTTGGTCTTTACGTTATCCACTTGTTGACGGACAAGGTAACTATGGGTCTGTCGATGGGGATAACCCTGCTGCAATGCGTTATACCGAAGCTCGTATGATGAAAATTGCTGAAGAGACAATTGCCGATATAGATTACGACACTGTTGATTTTCAAAATAACTTTGACGAGACACATCTTGAACCTAAAGTTTTACCTACACGTATCCCTTTGCTCCTTGTAAATGGAACATCTGGTATTGCAGTAGGTATGGCAACTAATATGCCGCCTCATAACTTATCGGAGGTTGTAGATGCTATATGTGCGACTGTCGATAACCCAGAGATAACAATAGACGAGCTTTGCCATTTTATTAAAGCTCCCGATTTTCCAACAGGAGGTATAATATATGGTTATGAGGGCGTTAAAGCGGCTTATCAAACAGGACGTGGCAGAGTCATTATCCGTTCAAAAACAGAAATTGAAGTTACAGAAAAAGGGCGTGAAAAGATTATAGTAACAGAAATCCCATATCTTGTCAATAAGGCAGAGATGGTTAAGAAAATTGCCGATCTTGTTAACGATAAGAAGATAGAGGGAATTTCATATATCAATGATGAGTCAGACAGAGAAGGAACGAGGGTTGTCATTGTAATTAAGACCGATGCGGTTGCGTCTGTTGTCCTTAATAAATTATTTAAATACTCGGATCTTCAAACTTCTTTTGCCATAAATAGCATTACTCTTGTCAATGGAAGACCTCGAATGCTTAACCTAAAAGAGCAAATAGTATGTTTCATTGAACATAGACACGAGGTTATATTACGTCGTACACGTTTCCTTTTAAACAAGGCGTTAGAGCGTGATCACCTACTTGAAGGTTTGCTTATAGCTCAAGAAAATATAGACGAAGTTATAAAGATTATTAAAGAATCCATGACTCCAGATATTGCGAAAAATATGCTTATCGAGCGTTTCACACTATCTGATATTCAGGCTACTGCCATCATAGATATGCGTCTTAGGGCTCTTACGGGTCTTGAAGAAGGTAAGTTGAGAGCAGAACACGCTGAGTTGATGGAGAAGATAAAAGGTTATAATGATATCCTTTCTGACGAATCTCTTCAGATGAAGATCGTCAAAGACGAGATGCTTGAGATAAAAGAGAAATATGGTGATGCTCGTCGTACCGAGATTATACGTGCTGCCGAAGATTTTAATCCTGAGGATTTCTATGCTGATGATGATATGATTATCACCATTTCACATATGGGTTATATAAAACGTACCCCACTTTCAGACTATCGCACCCAAGCAAGAGGCGGAGTAGGATCGAAGGGTAGTGCCACTCGTGATGAAGACTTTATAGAACACCTTTATGTAGCTACCATGCACAATACCATGCTCTTCTTTACAGAGTTGGGACGTTGTTTCTGGTTGAAAGTATATGAAATACCAGAAGGATCACGTACTTCTAAAGGACGTGCTATACAAAATATATTAAACATAACTCCTGACGATAAGGTTAGGGCGTATATGAATGTCAACAGCCTTAACGACAAAGAATATGTAGACAATAACTTTATTGTTATGTGTACAAAAAGCGGTATGGTGAAGAAGACCTGCCTTGAAGAATATTCTCGTCCTCGTACAAACGGTGTAAATGCAATAACAATAAAAGAAGGAGACCAACTTATAGATGCTAAATTAACTAATGGTAACTGTGAGATACTTCTTGCCGCTTATGAAGGAAAGGCAAATCGTTTCCATGAGTCGCAAGTGCGTACTGTTGGTCGTACAAGTCAAGGTGTTAGAGGTATAACTATCGAAGGAGATAATGCTGTTATAGGCATGGTGATTGCTCCTGTTGGTGAAGATACCGATATATTGGTTGTTTCAGAAAACGGATATGGAAAACGTACATCTATTGATGATTATCGTATAACACATAGGGGAGGTAAGGGTGTTAAAACGCTTACTATAACAGAAAAAACAGGTAACCTTGTATCTATACAAAGTGTGTCTGATCAAAACGACTTGATGATTATCAATAAGTCTGGTATGACAATACGTATTCCTGTTGAGTCTCTTCGTGTAATGGGGCGTGCCACACAAGGGGTGCGTGTTATAAATCTTAAAAATGACGATGCGATAGGTTCTATAACTATTGTTCCAAAAATGGAAGAAGAGGTCGTTATTGAAGAAAATATAGCTGTTGCAAATGTAGACGATACTGATGTCAATGTCGTTGCAAATGTAGACGTTACGGATGAAATAACAGAAACAGAAAACTAAAAAATAATTAGATTATAATTTAAAACGAACAAAAAAATGAAAAAATTATTATTATCAATAGTAGTGCTTTTTGCAGCGACAACGGTTGTTTTAGCACAATCTGACGTGAAAGCTCTGATGATAAAATTAGAGAAAAGTAACGCCGAGATAAAAGATCCTAAGAAGATGGAAAAAGCCTCTACTTGGGTTAAAAGAGGAGATATATATAAAGCTCTTGGAGAGGCTAACTATGACAAGGTTTTCGTCGGCCAACCAGTCATGGTGCTTGTTGCAGCGATAGGTCAGCCTACAAATGCAGCTTCAATTCCTGTTGAGAAAATAGACAACCAGATGTTTAAAGTTTACCAATATCCTACTGTCAAAGTTTTTATCGACGAGAGTGATAATGTAGCTTTCTTTGAAGAAGCGGCTCCTGCTATCGAAAAACCATTTGTCAATGCTGTGGAGTGTTATAAAAAAGCTCTTGAAGTAGAGCCTTCACAATCTAAATTAGTAGCTAAGTCTTACGAAGCTCTTATACAAGCGACATTGGTGAACGGGAACAATAAGTTTTCATTAAAGAAATATGCTGAGTCGTATGATGTTTATGATATAGCTGCACAGCTTAGAGCCAGTGGCATTGTTCCAGATCAAGGGGTTGACGATATCTATTTCCAACTTGCTCGTACAGCGATGCTTATGACCGATTTCCCTCTTGCTAATAAAAATTTGGATATTTTAGTGGGAAAGAATTTCTTAATGGCTGATGGCACAGTGCTTTATTTCTCTGGTGCTGTGAAAAGTGAAATAAAAGGTCTTGAAAAAGAGGCAGAGGCTATTTTCGTTCGTGGTATGAAAGAATTCCCGGATAATAAAGATATGCTTCAAGGTCTTGTAAACCTATATGTTAGAAATGGTGAACCAGCAGATAAAGTAATTCCTTATATAAAACAAGCTGAAGAGAAAGATCCTAAAAATGTAAATATCGTCATCCAAGAGGGTAATGCTTATGTGGCAATGGAAGATTATCTAACTGCTATTAGTGCTTATGAACGTGCTTTGACTATGACTCCTAACTTCTTCGATGCTCTTTACAATAAAGGATATGCTTACTATAAACTTTCAGATAAGGCATATAAAGATTTAAATACTATCGATTACACAAATGTGACTGCTACTAATGCAAAAAAGGACGAGGTGTTAAAATATAGAAAAGCATCTGTGGAAGTTCTTGAGCAAGCACTTATCGTAAATCCAAAGAGTAAAAATAGTGCTGAGTTGCTTAGAGCTTTATGTTTTGCTTTGCGTGATGAGGATCCTATATACATGGAGAAATATAATAAATATAACGAAATAAATAAGACACTTTAGTATTTATAAGTTATTACACATAAAAAATGAGCTGTTGCATTGCAATGGCTCATTTTTTATGTATAATAGTGTTATTTTGGTAAATTAATGTATATATTTGCAGCGCATTAATAAAAACATAAATCTAAAAATATAAATTATGAAAAAACTTTTAAAATTAG
>JAVVUK010000014.1:19279-25391 GCA_036653215.1 Rikenellaceae bacterium | reverse complement strand
TTCTTTATTATAGCTTCCTTCTTGGTGTCGAGTTACTATGCCCACATTATATGGAACCCGTTCTACAAACTACTTTCTGGTTTACGACGTTACAAAGTTGAGAAAACAGCGATAACATACCCATCTTGTAGTGGAGTAGATGAGTTTGACGAGATAAATATGGCTGTATATAAAATGATGCTGCAAATAAGGACAGACTATAACTCTCTGAAAGAGCTTACCGAAGATACATCGCACGAATTGCAAACGCCGCTTTCTATTCTTAAATCCAAATTAGAGATATTGCAACAAATAGACATGGGTAATGAAAAAAGTATGGAGCTCATTAGAAGTATGCAAGGAACCATAAACCGTATGTCAAACTTTAATAGATCTATGCTATTTATAACAAAAATCAAAAACAAACAATTTATAGATATAGAAGATGTAAATTTAGAAGAATTGATAAATGAATATCTTGTCACTTGCGAGGACATTTTAATTAATAAAGAGATAAAGGTAGATTGCCAATATGATGCAAAATTTATAGTTAAGATGAACCGTATTCTTGCAGATAGACTGATTATAAATATCATGTCTAATGCGCTTCGATATAATATCAATAATGGAACATTGAATATTATTATTGATAAAGATAAATTATGTGTCAGTAATACCTACAACCATATATTACCGAAAGGTGATCTTTTTGAACGTTTTATAAAGTCATCTCATGATAAAGATTCTTCAGGCTTGGGACTTACTATTGTTAAAAACATCTGCACAAATAGCGGTTTACAAGTAGAATTACAAATTACAGAGACCGTTTTTAGCATTGTTATTCATAAGAAACAAGGTAAATAGAAACAAAATAGGCTACCGTAAAGCAGCCTATTTATATATATTATTATTTATTTAACAGCTATTGTTTCTATCTCAACACTAACGCCAAGTGGCAATTTTGAAACCTCAACAGTAGAACGTGCGGGCATCTCTGAAGTATAATATTTTGCATATATTGCGTTTATAGTGGCAAAATCATTCATGTTTTTTATAAAAATAGTAGACTTCACAACGTTATTATAGTTATATCCAGCTTCAGAAAGTATGTAACCTATATTTTTCATTACTTGTTCTGTTTGCTCTGCCACATCGTCAGAAAACTTGCCTGTAACGACATCTACTGGGATCTGCCCTGATATGTAAAGTGTACCTCCCACTTCCACTGCTTGGCTGTATGGACCTATTGCTTTAGGTGCTTTTGTCGAATTTATTATCTTTTTCATAGTTTTTGTATTTAGATAGTGTCTTAATGGTTTACTGAGGCAAAGATAAAAATAAATTCACTATATTTGCAGTTAGTTTAAGAAAATAGAATGGAAAACATCATAAAGGACAGAAACGAGTCCGAATATAAATATGGCTTTATAACAGACATTGAAACTGAGGAATTTCCTAAAGGGATCAATGAGGATATTGTAAGGCTCATATCAAAAAATAAAGGTGAGCCGGAATGGCTTCTTGAATATCGGTTAAAAGCGTTTGAATATTGGAAAACTCTTAAGATGCCCACATGGGCACATCTTGAGATCCCTGAGATAGACTACCAAGATCTATATTATTACTCTTCACCTAAAAAGGGTGATGTTCCAAAAAGTTTAGATGAGGTAGATCCTAAGTTAAGGGAGACATTCGATAAACTCGGCATTCCTCTACACGAACAGAAGGTGCTTTCGGGAGTCGCCGTAGATGCTGTTATGGACTCTGTATCTGTGAAAACAACTTTTCAAAGTGAGCTTTCTGAAAAAGGGATCATCTTTGGTTCTTTCTCTGAAGCGGTACGTAACCATCCCGATTTGGTGAAAAAGCATTTGGGAAAAGTAGTTCCATATACAGACAATTTCTTTGCTGCTCTAAACTCGGCGGTATTTTCTGATGGGTCATTTTGCTATATTCCCAAAGGCGTACGTTGCCCAATAGAACTATCTACATATTTCCGTATCAACGCTGCTAAGACAGGGCAGTTTGAGCGCACATTGATCGTTGCCGATGAAGGTTCTTATGTGAGTTACCTTGAAGGATGTACAGCCCCAATACGTGACGAGAGCCAACTTCACGCAGCAATAGTAGAGATCGTGGTAGAAAAAGATGCTGAAGTTAAATATTCAACCGTACAAAACTGGTATCCTGGCGATAAAGAAGGACGTGGCGGTATATATAACTTTGTTACCAAACGTGGCATATGTCGTGGCGATAATAGTCACTTATCATGGACACAAGTAGAAACAGGATCTGCAATAACATGGAAATATCCAAGTTGCATTCTCAAAGGGGATAACACCTCATGCGAGTTTTACTCTGTTGCCTTGACAAACAATTACCAACAGGCAGACACGGGAACAAAGATGATACATCTTGGTAAAAATAGCGTTAGTCGAATTGTATCAAAAGGTATATCAGCAGGTAAAAGCCAAAATAGCTATCGTGGCTTGGTGCGTGTAGGGCGTAAAGCAGATAATGCACGTAACTATTCACAATGTGACTCATTGCTTATAGGTGATACTTGCGGAGCACACACATTTCCATATATCGACGTGATGAACAAGTCGGCAGTAGTGGAGCACGAAGCTACCACATCGAAGATTGGTGAAGATCAACTTTTTTATTGTAACCAACGTGGCATCAAAACTGAAGACGCAATAGGCTTAATAGTAAACGGATATGCCAAAGAGGTGCTTTCACAACTTCCAATGGAGTTTGCTGTCGAGGCAAATAAGCTATTAACGCTAAGCCTTGAAGGGTCTGTCGGATAAAATTGTAAAATTAACGATTATGTTATTAGAGATAAATGACCTTCACGCAAATGTTGAAGGAAAAGAGATTTTAAAAGGTATAAACCTTAAAGTAAATAAAGGCGAGGTACACGCCATAATGGGTCCTAATGGTTCGGGTAAGAGTACCCTTGCCTCTGTGCTTGCGGGGAAAGAGAAATTTACCGTGACACAAGGTAATGTCTCTTATAAAGGCAAAGACCTCTTAGATATGAGCATCGAAGATCGTGCAAATGACGGGTTATTTCTTGGATTTCAATATCCTGTTGAGATACCAGGTGTCAGCATGGCTAATTTTCTAAAGGCTGCCATTTCTGAGCAACGAAAATATAAAGGAGAACAACCTATCTCATCTGCCGAATTTATAAAAAGAATGAAGGAGGAAGCAAAGGTTGTAGAGCTTGATAGTAGTCTTACTCGTAGAAGTGTAAACGAGGGCTTTTCTGGTGGGGAGAAGAAGAAAAACGAGATCTTCCAAATGGCAATGTTGCGTCCTACTTTAGCAATTCTTGACGAGACAGATAGTGGTCTTGACATCGATGCTTTGCGTATTGTCGGAAATGGAGTTACTAAGTTAAAATCTTCGGAAAATGCGACAATAGTAATAACACACTACCAACGTCTTTTAGATTATATAGTACCAGATTTTATACACGTGCTTTATAAAGGTCGTATAATATATAGTGGTGATCGTGATCTTGCCTTGAAGTTAGAGACCGAAGGATATGATTGGCTAATAAAAGATATAGATAATGAATAATTTTTCACCTTTCGACAATTATCGTCAAAGCGCACAAAAGTTCTTTGATGATAAGGGTATGCCCTCCTCAAAGGTGGAGTATTATAAATACTCATCGGTTGCAAATTTTATAGATAACAAAGAAGTCTTTTACAACGACACACGAGAAATAGGAAAATTGTCGGAAAAAGAAAACGGCATCATTACAGGCTCGCTAATTCTATTTGCAGATCGTTATAAAGAGATTTTTGAGAAATATTATAATACCATAGCTTCAAAAGAACAAGATTCTATGGTTGCTTTAAATACCGCTCTTGCATCTGGCGGAGAGGTTGTATTTATTCCTAAAAACGTGCATCTTGACGCTCCTATTTTGATTGATCTTAGCCAAGAAGCTAACGATTTTGGACGACGTGACCTCTTTATCTTAGGCGAAAATGCAAATGCTAACATCGTTATTCATCATGGTAAAACACCAAACATACTAAACCGTGTTTGTGAGATCATACTCCTTGATGGTGCCAATTTAGAAGTGGTAGAAGATAATTCAGATAACAAAAATAGCCGTAAGATAAACACCACGTTGGTGTCTCAACATCGCAATTCTACATTTAAACACACAGCGGTAGTTGCTCAACAAGGCTTTTGTCGTAACAACATAAAAGTAAGCATGACAGAAGAAGGATCTTCTTGTCATCTAAACGGAGTTGCCATATCACGTGAAGAAGCACATATAGACAACACCACGACCGTTGAGCATCTTGCAGAACGTTGCACAAGTTATCAACTATATAAAAATGTAGCAGCAGACAAGGCAACAGCCGTTTTTGGAGGTAACATATTTGTTGCTCCCGGAGCTCAGAAGACAGAGGCATATCAGAAAAACAACAACATCCTACTAAGCGATGATGCAACGATACACACAAAGCCACAACTTGTAATAAATGCCGACGATGTGAAATGTTCGCACGGAGCAACGGTAGGTCAATTAAACGAAGAGGCTCTTTTCTATATTCGTCAAAGAGGAATATCGGAAACTCAAGCTCAAGGACTTCTTCTCACAGGATTTATAGGTGAGGTATTACAAAAAATAGATGAGGAGTATCTGCGAGAGGAATTAACAGAAAAACTACAATCGTTATGTTCAATATAGAGAAAATAAGAGCCGAATTTCCTATTTTGGAAACTGCGAAAAAAGCAAACAAGAACTTTGCTTATCTTGATAGTGGTGCTACATCACAAAAACCATCTTGTGTCATAGAAAAAGAGAAAGAGGTATATACAAGCTTTAACTCTAATATACATCGTGGGGTACATCGCTTGAGTAACATCTCAACTACTGAATATGAAAATGCACGTCAAGAAGTGGCAACACTCATTGGTTGTGATGACACAAAAGAGATAATATTTACATCGGGTGCCACAGCTTCCTTAAACCTTGTTGCTTCAGCATGGGGAGGAACATTCATAAAAAAAGGAGATGAGGTTATAGTCTCGGAAATGGAACATCACTCAAACATCGTTCCTTGGCAACTGATTTGCGATAGGGTAGGAGCGACAATTAAAGTAATTCCCTTTTTTGACAATGGGGAGCTTGACATGGCGACCTTTGAAAGACTACTCAACGAAAAGACTAAAGTTGTTGCCGTAACACAATGTTCAAACGTGTTAGGTACAATAAACGATATTAAAACGATATGCAAAAAGGCACACGAATGTGGGGCAATAGTTGTCGTCGATGGGTGTCAAGCAGTAGTTCATCAAAAAGTAAACGTTAAGTCCTTAGATTGCGATTTCTATGCCTTTTCCGGGCATAAATATTACGCACCCACAGGAATTGGCGTTTTATATGGCAAGAAAGAACTTTTAGAAGCTATGCCTCCATATATGGGTGGCGGTGACATGGTAGCTCATGTTTCATTCAAGAAAACTACTTATGCCGCACTACCTCTAAAATTTGAAGCTGGAACCTCAAATTATGTAGGTGCAATATCTCTTGCTGAGGCTATCCGTTTTGTAAGAACAGTAGGCATGGACGAGATAATGTCTCACGAAAAGAGCCTTATAGATTATGCTATGGCAGAGATGTCCAAAATTGAAGGCCTCAAAATATATGGGACAACGCCAAATAAAGATTGTATAATATCTTTCAATATAGAGGGAATACATCCTTACGATCTTGGTATGATACTCGACAAACAAGGCATAGCAATAAGAACAGGAACACATTGTGCCGAACCTACAATGACACATTATGGCGTTACAGGAATGGCACGTGCTTCTTTTGCAATGTATAACACCATTGACGAAATTGATAGGTTGGTTGGGGGTATAAAAGTCGCCATTCAAATGCTAAAATAAATATAAAAAAATTGTATTTCCGGCGTTACGCTTATATAAAAAAATGCTCACGTACAAATCGTACGCTCCGCTTTTTTGATACAACCAAGCCTTGTAAAATCTAATTTTTTTGATATTTATTTGGATTTACAAGAGAACGTTTGCTTTTCCGGCGTTACGCTTGTATAAAAAAATGCTCACGTACAAATCGTACGCTCCGCTT
>JAVVUK010000014.1:0-19179 GCA_036653215.1 Rikenellaceae bacterium | reverse complement strand
CGCTTATATAAAAAAATGCTCACGTACAAATCGTACGCTCCGCTTTTTTGATATTTATGTCTCGTCCTAAAATAGATTTATACTAAAAAACAACCATAACAAAATTATAAAACTATGTTTATAGTTATTGAAGGCTTAGATGGAGCTGGCAAATCGACACAGCTAAAGATGATAATAGATCATTTTAACGCCATAGGGGTGGAATGTCTCAACATCCATTTCCCTCGTTTTGAAACCCCAATATATGGTGAATTGATAGCTAAATTTCTACGTGGCGAACTTGGTGAGTTAAATAGCGTTAATCCATATCTTGTCGCTCTTATATATGCTGGAGATAGGGCAGAGGCGGCACATAAAATATCAGAGGCTCTTTTACAAGGGAAGGCTGTAATCCTCGACAGATATATATACTCAAATATTGCTTTTCAATGTGCTAAATGTAAAAATAAAGAAGAGAGTGTAGAACTATCAAAATGGATCTTCGACCTTGAATATAATCATAACCATATTCCTAAACCCGACATATCTATATTTTTAGATGTACCGATGACTTTTACCAAAAAGAAATTAGAAGAGAATAGGGTAGGCGATGATAGGGGGTATTTAAAAGGAAAACAAGATATACACGAAGCATCATTAAGTTTTCAAGAAAGAGTAAGAGAGGCATATCTCACTTATGGCTCTTCAGATCCTTCTTTTAAGGTTATAAATTGTTGTTCTAAAGGTGGGGATATGTTACCTCCAGACGATATATTTGCTCTCATAAAGCAAAATTTATAAAGAAAAGGCGTTTCGACTAATCTCGAAACGCCTTTTTTTATATAAATATCAACTGTCGCTTTAAAAGGTTTATCATTTGTGACTTAAGTTGCGTGGAATTTACAGGTTTTGCCGCATAACCACTAAATCCACTGTCTATTATACGTTGCTCGTCTGAGGCGTAAGCATATGCCGTAACAGCAATGATAGGCACATTTTTCGATATTTCACGGATCTTAGCGGTAGCCTCATAACCATTCATCTTAGGCATATTAATATCCATCAAGATTATATGTGGCTTATGTTCTTTAAATAGCTTTACAGCATCTTCTCCATCCCAAGCGTGATATATCTTGTATTCACCCTTTAATATGGTTTCAAAAAGCTTAAAGTTACTTGCATTATCTTCGGCAATAAGAACAGACAACTTATCTCTCTCAACAATTTTCTGGACTATCTCTTCGTGTTCTTCTATAAGGTTAATAGCAGGCTCGTATGGTATAGTAAACCAAAATTTAGCCCCTTCACCCTCCGTTGACTCTACACCTATTTCTCCACCCATATTATGGATTATAGTTTGACATATTGAAAGTCCAAGACCTGTTCCTTGAGCAAAATTATTTAATTTCACAAAACGTCCAAAGATACCATCTATTTTATCTTTAGGGATACCGCATCCTGTGTCTTTAACATAGAAATATAGAGTATTATCGTCTACTAACCTATAACCAAAATGTATGCTTCCTTCATCTGTAAACTTTATAGCGTTATTTAAGATGTTAATCACAACTTGAGACAACCGATTTTGATCTGTACGAATATAACATTCAGGAAATTCGCTTTCATAGATAACTTGCACCTTATTATTGTCGTTACCTACACGCATCTTAAATGTCGTTTCAAACTCAAGAAATATATCGTTTAACCTTACATTTGAATATACAAATTCTAACATACCTGCCTCTATTTTTGAAAGATCAAGGATGTCACTAATAAGTTGTAGTAAAAGGGTATTGTTGTTTTCTATGATACTCACATACTCATGTTTTTCCTCCACATCGTCAGTTGTAGCTAAGACCTCTGAAAAACCTATTATAGCGTTTAGTGGAGTGCGTATTTCGTGACTCATATTAGCTAAAAACGCCGATTTTAGACGATTAGACTCTTCAGCACGATCCTTAGCACTCACTAAATCAGCCTCCAATTTTTTACGATCGGAGATCACTAAAGAAGACCCTATTAACGATATAGGACGACCAGAATCATCTCTCTTATCGACAATAGCTTGAGCCTCCACCCATTCGTATCCTTTCTTATTATCATGATTAACAAAAACACGATATTCTTCTTTTATCTTATTTACCTTTCCTGCTAATAAATCATTATAAGCCTGCTTAACACGCTCTATATCACGTTTACAGATCTTAGAGAAGTAAATATTGTAAGGAACAGTAATTTGATCATCTAAAATAACACTTAAATCTAAGTTTATATCATTCTTGTGATTTATATCGCATAAAATAGTCCCTTTTTCAAGATCCCACTTCCAAGGGATAATATTTGCGACATCCAAAGCCATAGACAATTTATTGTTTAATGTCCTTAAAATTTGTTGTGTCGTCGAAAGTTCCGTATTATCGACACAGAAAATATCCATATATCCATTTACCTTAGATGGAACTATGATCATGCTGAAATATTTTCCTGTATCCTTATTATATTGTTGAACAGTGATCGATTTTTTATCTTTTAATGCCAATTCATAAAGATTAATATAATCCTTAAAGGTACTATTATTGTTCATCGTGGTGCCATGATCTTGGATAGGAGAATTTTCTAATGCAAAATACTTCTTAAAATATGGATTAATCTCATCAACTACATAATCTATAATATTACCGTTATCGTCATAAATGAGCTTTTGTTTTGAATATGCAATAGGCATATTATTGAATAGACTACTATAATTATTCATTAACAAGATCTGCCTTTCTTGTTCTTTCTTCACAGTATTAAGCATCTTCATCTTCATAACAAGGAAGATAAAAGCACTAATAATAACGCCCACAGCTAAGACTATCCAATATTTATACTCTTCCCAAAAGGTTTTGTCTTGCATATAAAATAAAGTATCTTTCGGACATAATTTATCAGAAATGCCTTTCTTGGTAAGTATCCTATGATTAAACACATACGTAGGCTTGCCACAATCTACAATTGTTAGCTTACCATTATTCTTTCCAGATATGACATCATGGAAAGTCTTTGTCATAATGTCGTTAACGTGTTTAGTACTAAAGAAATAACCACCAAGCATTCCTACTGTGGCAATCTCATTGTCACTAAGGGTAAAGATAGGTAAATCGGTATAACGACTAAATATTTTGTAGTCATTTGTTGTAACAACGACATTTCCAGCAAATGTGTTTCTTTTGTGCCACGATAGGTATAGTATCCCCGTCTTAGGGTCAGCATCATAAAGAGAATCTACTAAATTATTAGTCGACATTTTACGTGCTTCCAAATTTTGAAGTTTTACATTTGGATAAGAAGCCTCTAACAACTCTTTAAGGTCTTGTCTATTTTGAGCACATACATATCTTGTATCAGATAAGAAGATGAGTTTATTCATGCCCGGTATCATACGCTTCATCATAGAAACGGTCTCATTTAGATATATGGGGATATATATGACCGTTAAATCAACAGGACCTTTATATTCTTTTAAAGGAATTCTCTGTTCTTTGGGAATAGCAATTTTTTCTAAGTATGCCTCACGAGGACCTATATAATCTTCTTCTACACATAATATCACGTGTGTAGAAGGCCATTTTTGTTCTATCTCGTTTCTCAACAGCCCCCAAGGCGTATTCCCCAACAATACAACCACCTTAGGGTCACTTATAGTATATTTATCAAAAAGATTGGTTTTATATTCTTCTAAATCGGCATCATTTTGGATGATGAGCATATTCATGTGTTCTGTATATGCCGTTAAATCCGATTTGTTACTAAAAAGAGATTCGTAAATAGGACGTATAAAACTATTACTCCAATCTGAAGATTCGCTATAAGAGTTAATAATCAACACATAATCAGAGCCTATTTCATTTTTAGGGTCTAAGTTATTTGCAAAACAAGGATCAAGAAATAGAAAAAATGAGAAAATAGTAATTACTATTTTCCATATATTCATTTTTAGATGTGATATGTTAGTTTTCATTCATTTATTTTAGCGTTATACACAAAGATAATAATAATTATTATAAACGCCATAAATTTCCACAAATAAAAAATATTATAAAAAATATAGTATATTTGTCAAAATATTAATATAACATATTATGAAAAAAAATCTATTTTTATTGTTAGTAGCTATATGCGCTATTACCTTTAATAGTTGTTCATCTGATAACGATGACGCTCTTTCAAAACGCATTTCCACAATTAAAGGAGATGGGCTTACCTTAGACTTTACCTATAACACACAAGGAAAGGTAATTAAAATAAAAGAAACTACAACCACAGAATCTATCGAATCGTTGATAACTTATGACAATAATAAAGTCATATTTTCTATTGGTAACGATAAAATAGAATGTTTCTTGACTAATGGGAGAACCACTACTATGTCTTCTTCTCTTGATAAGACAGAATATACATTTGAATATGATAAAGATGGATATATGACAAAGAGCACAGATGTAGACCTTGAACAACCAAATACGCCCTCTATCATAACATACACATGGCAAAATGGTAATTTAGTCTCTTATAGTGATGATGGTGTAGCTACAATAACTTATGGATCACAGCTAAACAATCTAAATTTAGATATTCTACCATTAACAATAGATATGGAATTGGGAAGCGTTGTTAGCGTAATTGGAATTGGAAGTAAAAGAAGCATCAACCTACCAGAAAAGATAACATCTGGTACTGATGAAATAAGATATACTTACGTTAAAGATAAAGACGGATATATAATTGGCATAAACATTACCTCTAACAATACTAATAATGTCCCTATATTTTATGAGATAATATACAAATAGTAAATAAACAGCTTATAAGAAAACGACGTTCTGAAATTAATCAGAACGTCGTTTTTTATTACGTATAACCTATTTGAATTTGCCTCTTACTTTATATCTCGGTAATATTTGAATATTTTAGTTAAGATAAACACGGTAGATATAACAAAAATAAGCCAAATAAGGTTGGTGTAACTCATGAGTAAATCGCTGTAATAGATACCAACAAGTAGACCAAGAGTAATTAAGCATATCTTAAACATAGTAGAATCGACAATATTAAAATATTTCAATGTCGAGTTTAACCTTTTAATAGTTTTCATAATGTAGGATTTTTTTATTTTTGTCAAATGGGCACAAATCCCCAAAATTCATTTTCTCAAGTGTAAAGTTAATCTTTTTTTCGTTATCTCCAACAACACCCCATTGTTCAGCCGCTTCAATAAGCACCTTTTCCGGTATCAGACCGATAAGCTCCGTTCCTGTGATGAGGACATCCTCCTCTAAAGCAATGGCATTTAACCTCTCCCAAACCTCTTTTAGAGAGGTTGTGGTAATGTCCGTTATATTCATTGATACTTGAGCTATTCCATATTCTTCAATATACCAACCTATGGAACGTACTCCATCAATTGAATACTCTGTCTTTCCTCTCTCACGTATCTTACGAGCTATATACCACGCTTTTTCAGTATCTTTAGTGTTAAGGTTAAAGTTTATGGCAACAAGCAACGCACGAGCTCCCATTACAGTAGCTCCGCTATGTCTTGCTATTTCAGAAAACGTGCCACTTCCAAAATCGGGTATCCAACGAGGATCTTTCATCTTATTTTCCAACCCCTCATATTCACCTGCACGACAAGAAGCAAGGAGTTTACGTTGTGGGGTAGTGGCAGAATATTCGTATAGATATATCGGTATTCCTATCTCTATTCCCACACGCTTGGCAAGAGCTTTTACATAAGAGTCGACCTCTGTGAGCGATATGTTTTCGATAGGCACAACAGGAAAAACATCAATGGCTCCTATACGTGGGTGTTCGCCTTTATGGCAGGTCATTTCTATAAGCTCAGATGCTTTTTTTATAGCTCTAAAAGAAGCTTCCATAGTAGGTGCTGGCTCACCAAGAAAGGTTATAACAGTACGGTTTGCCGCCTCCCCCATGTCTATATGTAAAACACGCACCCCTCTAACACTCTCAATTGAAGATACGATAGCGTTAATTATGTTTTTATCACGCCCCTCACTAAAGTTGGGCACACATTCGATAAGCTGCTTTTCCATATTCTAAGATATTTTATAACTTTTCGTGTTCTTTAATAAGCTCTTTCCAATGAGGATCTACCTCGCATGACGACTCTTTTAATAGGTCATAACCTGCAAATATACTCTCACAACTCGACTTCACCATTTTTGTATCTTTATCGACAACCTCTTGGTAAAATGTGAGGCTACGATTGCCTATTTTTATGACAAAGGTATTAACTTCTATATTATCATTAAGATGTATTGGAGCAAAGAAATTAGCAGTAGCCTTAACTTTAGCGATCATCTGATCTCGTCTTTGATCTTCTGAAAAGAGCATCACGCTTCGAAAATAATCCCTTATTCCTAAATCATAATAGTGGTATAAAGCCACATTATTGGCATGACGTAACATATCCATGTCACTAAAACGTATCTGTATTTCTGTTGTTATCATCTTATAACTTTAACTGAAGAATCTTCACCTAACATGATGATTGATGAGGCGGTATGTGTTGGTGATCCTTCAAATTTCTTATCTATTATCATATCCACACCTTCTCTAATTTCTCTTTTTATGTCGGCATAATATATTGGTGTTGCCTCTCCCGACAAATTCGCTGATGTAGAAACAATAGGCTTTTTAAACTTAAAAAGTAGCTGATGACAAAATTCATGTTGAGGAATACGAATACCAAGCGTTCTCTCCTCTGGAATTAGGTTTTTGGCAACCCCTTTTGCATTTGGAAGTATAAGGGTAGTTGGCTTATCGGCAACTTCAAAAATGTCCCACGCCACATCAGGCACTTTATCTACATAAAAAAGCACACGATCTAAATTTTCAACAAGCACCAACATACTTTTTTTGTTGACGCTGCCTTTAAGGTCATACACCTTTTGTACAGCCTCTTCATTTGTTGCATCACAACCTATTCCCCAAACAGTATCTGTGGGGTAGAGGATAAGACCTCCGTTTTTCAAAACCTCAATGGCTTTTTCTATCTCTTCTTTCATAGTATATTTTAAAGTAGTCCTAATTCTAATAATGCCTCTTCGGAAATCATAGATCTGTCCCACTGTGGATCAAAAACAAGTATCACATTGACTTTTGTAACCCCCATAACCATAGAAGTTTCGCTATTTACCTGCTCAAGAAGTTCATCTGCCATAGGGCAATTTGGGGCAGTTAAGGTCATTGTTATATTTGATGTTCCATCAGGCTCTACGTCTATGTCGTATATCAGCCCAAGATCGTATATGTTTACCGGTATTTCAGGGTCAAAAATAGTCTTCAAACGTCCTACAATGCCCTGTTCTATGTTTAATATCTCTTGTGGTGTCATAATATTTATGCTACTTTAGTTAATGCTATCGAATATAATTTCATCTGTTTTATCATCGACAAAAAGCCGTTTGCCCGTGTTGGTGATAGATTTTCTTTCATGCCTATTTTATCTATAAAATAGAGATCAGCAGTAGCTATATCTTCGGCTTTTTGGTTGTTCATAACCCTCATAAGAAGAGCTATGAGCCCCTTTACAATGATAGCGTCACTATCGGCATGAAAAGTAACGATGCCATCTTTTGCGGCGGCTGTTATCCATACACGAGACTGACACCCATCGATAAGGTTTTTAGGTATCCTGTCTTTATCGTCCAACGGATCAAGACTTTGACTCTGTTCTATGATGTAGTTATATTTATCCATCCAATCATCAAAAAGAGCAAACTCTTCTATTATTTCGTCTTGAATTTCATTAATTGTCATATCTTATATTATTATAAAAGCTTTTACCAACCGACTTCTCAGGACGTGAGATCCCTAAAATATCGGCTATGGTAGGAGCTATGTCTGTCATATTAAATTCATCATAAACCTTGCCCGCTTTTATCCCTTTGCCATAGATAAATAAAGGGACAGAAATAGTGTTTTGATACGGATTTTCAAACGAAGCTTTATCTTTTGTCGTATCTCCATTTGGAAGTGAGATCCAGTTTGGCTTTAACACAACCATAACATCACCCGAAGCCGGCGCATTAAAAGAGTTATATATATCTTCTTCTACACCTGTGGTAAAGCTATTACGCATAAGTGCCGAAGCAGTCATTGCGTTTTCCACACCGTCAAACTTAAGGACAAAAGAGGCTACAGCATCTTGGATAACATCTAACCCTATTTTCTTGTTGTATATTGTTTTGTGGTTAAGGTATATCTGACCGTTACGATAACCGACAACCCAATCGGCAATTCCATATTGAGTGTTTAAAAAGGCATTTGTAAGAACCCTGATACGTGTCTCATTGACAACCCCCTCGACACTTTCAGAAGCCCCAGAGGCAGCAGTAAAGATAAGTATATATTCGCCTTTGCCAACCTCTGTGTCTAACATAGAGATAAGACGAGAAATATCGTTATCTAATTTGTAATACATATCTTCGACTTCCATACTTTTTGAGCCATATTTTTTATATGCAAAACGTGCATACCCATAATTTATGGTTAAAAAATCACAAATAGTGTCTTTACCTATCGTATCAAAGACTAAAAGCGATGATAAACAATCGTTTAGGTAACTATTACAAAATGGAGATTCTAAAAGTGCACGACCTGTATTTTCCGATTTGCTATGTTTTACTTGTGAAAATAGGGTAGTGCTTTGTTTATTTATATAATCTACTTTTGGAAACGACGGCATCATAAGAGTATTTATGTAACGTCCCTTTGTCTTACCCTCATTTAGGGTTGTGAGCCACCAGGGAGAGACATCTTTGCCTTTTGATGTTATCCATTTACCACTTAGATCATCGAGCCAAATAACTCGATCGTTGTTAGAGTCTCCGCATATAATTGCGCTTTTGGGCTCTACACCGATAGATACTACTTTTGACTGTGGAGAGAAATATTTTATCTTATCAATAATAGAATATAAAGGCACCGTGTATGCTGTGTCTTTGGCTATGGTGATCGCTCCGGTTAACTTATCAGCACCATTTAGATACCAGAAGTCACCTACTATACCGTGTTGTCTCGGCCATGACCCCGTGATTATTGTAGCTCCACTAACCATAGGTTTATTTGGAATATCTCGATATTGTGCATTTTCAATGACAGACCCTTTGTCCATCATTTTACGAAATCCGCTTGTAGAGAAATTCTTTGTATAACGTATAAGATCATCATTACGCAAAGCATCTACAATAACATTAACTATAACTTTAGGTTTTCCATCACTCGCAAATGAAGGATTATATAGCATAACTAAAGTAACAACTGCTAAAAAAATCTTTTTCAACTTTCTACCTCCGTATTTATTTTAAATCTGAAATTTTCATCTTTTCGATGGTTATATTTTTTGTAACAATTCCCTTTTTGACTTTTACATGACCACTAAAATAAAGATCATCTATATCCTTACTTAAGATCGTAACAAGACGTGCTGCACCAAATATACCTCCGTTAAATGTTATCTTGAGCGGCACTTTCGTCGAATAGACACCTTTTTTAATTATAATAGGAGCCTCCAGAAATGCCTCACAAAGTTCTTTCCCTTTTGAAGAATATACCTTTAAATCACTCTTTTTTATTGATGCTTTTGTATGAGAATTATTTATTGCAGTAACGTCAATATCTAATGTGATATAGTTCATTGTTGTTTCTTTAATAGATACAGAATTGATAGATTTGAGTTCAAAATCGTTCCTATCAACACATGAAGTAAAGAAAAACATCGCTATAACAGCAAAGATTATTTTCTTCACTATCAATGCAATAATAAGGTTTCTATTGGTTATTTTCATTTATAATTTAGCTTTATTTATTAATATTTAGCACTATATAGTGTTGCTATGCCAAAGGTAAGTTGTTTTGATTTTACATCTCGAAACCCAACCTCACGAAGCTTTGCCTCAAACTCTTCTCCATAAGGAAAAGAAAGCACCGAAGCAGGGAGATATGTATACGCTCGTTTATTGTTGGAAATAACTCCTCCAATAAATGGTAATAGATGTTTAAAATATAAGGAATAAACAACTGAAAAAAAGCCTTTACGTGGTTTCGAAAATTCTAAGATATATAAGTGTCCATCTTCTCGTAAGACACGATGGAACTCCCTTAGCCCCTTGTCTAAATCTTCAAAATTACGTACTCCAAAAGCAACGGTCAACACGTCAACAGAACCATCTTGAAAAGACATCTCTGTGGCATCTTGTTTTTCTATATCTATCTGTTTTTCAAGATCCTCTCTCTTAACTTTAAGCCGTCCAACTTGTAACATCTCTCCAGAGAGGTCAACAGCCGTTATATGAGCATCTTTGCACCCTTTAGCAATAGCAATAGATAAGTCACAAGTACCTGCGGCGACATCTAAAATCTCACGAGGGTGATGCTGAGAGACCTCCTTTACCACCTTATCTCGCCATTCTCTATCTATACCCATCGAAAGAATATGGTTTAAGACATCGTATTTTGGTGCGATGTCATTAAACATATTTTCTATATTATCTCTGCTTTTATCCACTATTAAAACGCCTTTTCAAGGATTGTCTTCACAACATATGGTGTTATAGTTCCTCTCTCCCCAAAATTAACCCCACGCTCGGTAAATCGCTTAACAATAGTGTCACAATTGTCTTTAGTTACTCCGTGTGATGAAAGCGAACATTTCACGCCCATGCTCTCAAAAAAATCTTTGGTTTTTTCTATTGCCTTGTCGATGCGTTGCTCTTCACTACCTTCTTTTATATCAAAGATCCGCTCTCCATATTGAAGCAATTTTTCTCTTTTCTCAGCACGCATAACGTCATATAAATATGGTGCTATGATAGCAAGGGTAACACCATGATCAAGCCCCACAAGTGCTGTAAGTTCGTGTCCTATCATGTGTGTAGCCCAGTCTTGAGGAACACCCATAGAGGTGAAACCATTAAGACCCATTGTTGCTGAAAGCATGAAATTAGCCATAAGCTGGTAATTTTTTCTATCTTTCACAATTTTAGGAGCTATCTCTAAAATTGTATGTAAAACTCCTTCATTAAAGCGATCTTGCACCATACCGTCACTTGGATAAGTAAGATATTGTTCCATAACATGGACATAAGTATCGATAAGCCCATTTGCTACTTGACGCTCTGGCAACGAGAAACATACTTCAGGATCGAGGATAGAGAAGTTCGGATAGTTATATGAATTATGAATTGCAAATTTCTCTTTTGTAGCAAGACGTGAAATTACAGCTCCACAATTCATCTCTGAACCTGTTGCAGGAAGGGTCAACACCGCCGCCAAAGGAATAGGTAAGATGACACTCGCCTCTTTTGGATTGATGACTATTTCCCAAGGATCTGCTCCTTTATAATTCATAGCAAGAGCTATAAATTTAGTCCCATCGATCACAGAACCACCACCCACAGCTAAGAGAAAATCAATCTTCTCACTTTTCGCCAACTCCACAGCCTTGAGAAGCGTTTCGAACTTAGGATTTGGCTCTATACCTTTAAATTCTACTATATGGTGATTTTTAAGGGCTTCTTTTACTTGATCATAGACTCCATTTTTTAAGACGCTACCTCCACCCATAGTTATCATAATTCTCTTTGCTGAAGGGATCTCTTTTGTTAATTGTGCTATTTGTCCTTTACCAAAAATCAACTTGGTAGGGTTTTTAAAAATAAAATTTTCCATAATATTATTATTATTATTATTATTTATCGTATTTGAGACTCTTATAGGGAGCAAGCCTCGATATTAGTAATGTTGGTATTAGTTGTAAAAGTGTTAAAGTAATAAAAGTAATGATATTTATCAATAAAATATCAATAATATGTATATCTATCGGAACAACACTTAGTAGGTAATCGTCACCAGGTAGTTTCAGTATAGAAAAATATTTCTGTAAAAGAGCTAACACTATCGCTGCTATATTACCATAAAACATACCACGAAGCATGATCCTTGTAAGTCGTAAAATAAAGATGTTGCGTATAGTTTTGTCTCTCATGCCAATAGATTTAAAAACACCTATCATAGATGTCTTCTCAAGCAACAATATAAGCATCATAGTTATCATGTTAAAGGCAGATACAATGATCATTATTGTGAGTATAACAGTCTCATTTACATCTTGCATCTTAAGCCACTCAAAAATATCGCCATATCTCTCTTTTATGTCTATTATAATCTCTTGGTGTGACGGATTTCCTCCTTTATTAACGATATAACCAATCTCACCATAAGCCATATCCAAATCTTCTAAATCCGTTAATACAACACTAATCCCAGAGGCTTCATCGGCACTCCAACCATTTAGGCGTTGTACATTACGAATGTCGGTTATCACATTTACATTGTCATATTCACCAAAAGAAGTAGAGTAGATCCCTTTTATCAAAAACCTATCTCGCATAGGCACATCTGAAATAAAAAGCATCTCTACCATGTCTCCTACTTTTAGAGACACTCCTTTTGCCACATTTTGAGACACTAAGACCTCCTTTTTCTTATCTTTAGCAGAAAAGTCGGGCATAGATCCCTCGATAATGAAAGGTTTAAAAAAAGAAACGTCATAGAGACTGTCAAGACCACGTAACACAACGCCTTGAACATCATTTTCGCCTTTTATTACACCAGCCTTAATAGCATATGGAAATACGTTTTTAACATATCCCTTATTGTTTATTTCTTGAAAATAAGGTAAATTTTTATCTATCGGCATCGGCTCTTGTGCATATCGATTTTCAAAATTTACTATATCGATATGAGAGAGCAGACCCGTGATTTTTACAGATATGGTATCTTGAAACCCTCTTACAACAAATGTAGCTAAGAGCATCACACCCACACATATGGCAATGCTTATTATCGCAATACGTGACATTACACTATTGCGATAACCCTCTTTTGCACGAGAGAGCCTATTTGCTATAAAAAAATCTATCGTGTGTTTCATTCTTCTACCATTGACAACTCTAACCAACGCTCTTCCATCTCCTCTAACTCAGAACCCAAAGCGGCATAACGACTTGAATTTACGACTATCTCTTCAGATGATAGAGTTCCTCCACTAAGTAAAGCCTCTATCTCCTTTTTCTCTTTTTCTAACTTCGATATAGAGATCGTTAACTCACCAAGTTCCTGTTTTTCTTTGTAAGATAATTTTTGTTCTCTTTCCCTCTTACGGCTACCACGTAAAGGGTCGGCAGTAGGTTGTAAAATGGCTTTTTGCTCATCTTCAACCTTGTTTCTATATTGTGTGTAATTGCCTTCAAAGTTACGTATTTTACCATCACCCTCAAATATCATTAGGTTATCAGTAACTTTATCCATAAAATATCTATCGTGCGACACCACAATAAGACACCCTCCAAAAGAATTTAGATAATCTTCTAATATGTTGAGGGTCATGATGTCGAGGTCATTTGTAGGCTCGTCAAGGATAAGGAAATTTGGTGATCGCATAAGCACGGTAAGAAGATATAACCTACGTCTCTCACCACCACTAAGCTTTGCCACAACTCCATATTGTGTCTCCGGAGTGAACAGAAACATATTTAGAAATTGAGATGCCGTAATGCTTTTCCCATCACCAAGTGTTACAACTTCAGCGATGTCTGTTACTATGTCTATCACCCTCTTAGAAGTATCAAAAGGCATATCTTGCTGACGGTAATAGCCAAATGTAACTGTCGTGCCAACGTCTACAACACCACTTTGAGGCGATAGGGCTCCCGTAAGTATATTTAGGAATGTACTCTTGCCAGCTCCGTTTTTCCCTACTATACCTAATTTTTGATAACGTGCAAAGGTGTAATTAAATTTATCTAATATCTTTTTGTCCCCATAAGAGAACGATATATCACGAGCTTCAAATATTTTAGTCCCTATACGATTAGATTGTAGATTTATCTTTATGGTGTCATCGTTACGACTTTGAAAAGCCTTATCTTTAACCTCATAAAAAGCCTCTTTTCTATATTTTGCTTTTGTGCCTCTTGCCTGCGGCATACGCCTCATCCACTCAAGCTCCTTTTTATATATGTTTTGAGCCTTACTTATAGAATCGTTAAACTGCTCTATGCGTGCTCCACGAGCCTCCACATAGTCTGAATAGTTGCCTTTATAGCCATAAAGCTGCTTTTGGTCTATCTCATAAATATAGTTACATACACGATCGAGGAAATAACGGTCGTGAGTCACCATAAGCATCGTTTTATTTGCAGCTATAAGGAAATCTTCAAGCCACTCTGCCATCTCAAGGTCTATATGGTTTGTAGGCTCATCGAGGATAAAGACATCTGGATCTTGGATAAGAAGCATCGCCAAGGCAACCCTTTTACGTTCTCCACCAGAGAGAGTTTCGACACGTTGTGTGAGGTTTGTTATTTTTAGTTTTGTAAATATTATTTTTGCTCTCTCCTCGTAAGACCATGCAGAAAGGACATCCATACGTTCGGTAGCACTACTTAGACGCTCAACAGAATTTGAGACAAGAGCACTTTCATATTCTTTTATGGCGATCACCATCTCATTAGCCTCGTGGTATATAGCATCAAGAACCGTTATGCCAATAGGAAATTTTGGATCTTGCTCTAAGAAACCGACAGATATATCGTTACGAAAGACAACTTCGCCCTTTTCAGCCACATCTTTTGAAGCTATAATGTTGAGAAGAGTACTTTTGCCTGCTCCGTTTTTAGCAATTAAAGCACACTTATCTCCTTGGTTGATAGTGAAGGTTATATCGTCGTAAAGCACTAAGTCGCCATAACTTTTAGCAATGCCTTTTATGTCTATGTATGGTATCAATTTGCGCAATTAAAATATGAGATACAAAAGTATGGAAATTTAATGAATTATACTATATTTGTGGTATAATTTAAGAGTCAAATCAACAATATGGAAGTATACAAATTCGGCGGTGCATCTATAAACACACCTGAAAGGATACGCAATGTTTTTCAGATAATAGCTTTAGCACCAAAGCCCATCGTGGTTATTGTTTCGGCAATGGGTAAAACAACAAACGCTCTTGAAGGCGTGCTTGAATGTATCATGAGCAGAGATGAGGAAAAAGCTATTTCTCGACTATCTGCCGTATATGATTTTCATGATAACATAATAGAGGGGTTAGGATTACGTCCAACCACAGACTCTATGATAATGGAAGAATTAGAACAGTTAGTAATACAATACTCGAACAATAACACATTATCATATTCGCAACTCTATGACATAATAGTGGGTTATGGAGAACTTTTATCTTCAGAGATAATAGCCGCTTTCATGCGTGCAAATCATATAAAAACAAAACTTCTAAATATGCGTAACCTTTTGGTTACCGACAATCGTTTTAGAAGCGCAAATGTAGATATGCCAAAAAGTGAAAGACGACTCCAATTAGCAATTGACCAAACAGCGGATGTATATGTAACTCAAGGCTTTATTGCAGGAACAGTAAATGGAGAACCTACAACCTTAGGACGTGAGGGATCTGACTATTCTGCCGCTATTGTTGCATATGCCTTAAATGCCGATAGACTTACGATATGGAAAGATGTTGAGGGGGTTCTTAATGCCGACCCTCGTGAGATGGAAACGGCAGAATTAATTCCTCAACTCTCATATAATGATGCCGTTGAACTTGCATATAGTGGGGCTCAGATTATTCACCCAAAAACCATTAGGCCTCTTCAAAATAAAAAAATTCCTCTTTATGTAAAATCGTTTATAAATCCTAATGAAAAGGGAAGTGTGATAAATTCAGAAATATCAAATATCACTATTCCGATATATATAATCAAGAAAAAACAGATGTTGCTTTCTCTTGCTCCACGAGATTTCTCTTTTGCTCTTGAGAGTGCCCTCGAAAGGGCTTTTACCATACTCAACAAACATAAAGAGAGTATCACGATAATACAAAGTTCTGCTTTACAGATAAGCGTAGGCATAGACGAACCTCGTGAGATAGAAGAACTTATAGAAGAGCTTAAAGATGAGTTTATTGTAAGGTATAATAGTGGCTTGGAACTTGTTACCATAAGAGGGTATAGAGATAAAGATATTGAAGAATATTCTAAAGGTAGTAAAGTTTATATAAAACAACAGACAAGAAGGATAGTAAGGATATTAAAATCAACGACTTAAGAAATAGTTTGTAAAAAGTTGACGAAAAACTTTGTTATAACAAAAAAACATAATACCTTTAGCTACAACTTTACAAGTAACACAAATAGTTTCTTGATAGATCCAATATATAATTAAATAATGATAATCTAATTTATTAACTTAAAAATAATGGCTATGGAAGTTATAACATTCGAGGAGTTAAGGCATATCAAAGACAGCCTACCTCATGGAAGTATTGAACGTATCGCTGAAGAACTTAAATTATCAAGCGAGACAGTGCGTAATTATTTTGGAGGAAGTCACTATAAAGGAGGCGATTCTGTCGGTCTTCATGTCGAACAAGGTCCTCACGGAGGATTAGTAACTCTTGATGATACACAAATATTAAATGTAGCAAAACGTATTATTGCTGAATGTAATTAATAATGTTTTCATATCAAATAAAGGCAGGAGATGATATTAATCTCCTGCTTTTATTGTATCTTTGCAATACCGATGAAAAAGATAGATCAAATAGTGCTTATAGGCTCTGGTAATGTAGCTTGTTTCTTAGCCTCAGAGATGAAGATAACCCAATGTTATGCTCGTGACAAGGCTAAAGCAAAGGCTATGGGGCTTATTGCGGGCTCTGCATATACCTCATCCCTAAACGATATAAAAGACGATGCAGACCTCTATTTAATAGCTATTTCTGACGATGCCATAGAGCCTTTTTGTCAATCGCTAATAAAACATATATCTCCGAGTTCCATTGTCGCACACACAAGTGGCACCATGCCTTTAGATGCTTTATGTGCTGAAAATAGAGCTGTCTTCTATCCTCTGCAACGTTTTGTAAAGGGGGAAGTGTTAAATTTCCACGAAATACCACTCCTTATCGAAGGCTCATCAAAAGAGGTTGAAGAGAGCCTAATTGATTTTGCTAAGATATATAGCAATAGGGTAGTGGCTATAAATTCTGAGAGACGTCGTGAGTTACATATTGCGGCGGTGTTAACCTGCAACTTCACAAACCACCTATACTCCTTAGCTTGGAGATACTTACAAAAAAAAGGATTGTCTTTCGATCTTTTAAAACCACTAATCACAGAAAGCATAAAACAGGTTATTAGCCACAATGGCGATATATCCGATTTACAAACAGGTCCGGCGGCAAGGGGCGATAAAAAAACTATGAACGCACACCTTGAAATGTTGAACAATGATGAAAATCTAACTCAAATATATAAATTACTATCAAACTCTATTATTAATGGGAAATTTTAAAGAAGAGATCGCAAAGATAAAAGCTTTTGCGTTCGACTGCGATGGTGTACTTACGGACGGAAACGTCATGATGACTGAAAGAGGCGAGCTTGTTCGTACTTTTAACGCTAAAGACGGATATGCTATGGTGAAAGCCCTAAAAGCAGGATACCCGATAGCTATAATCTCTGGTGGAAGAGGCGATATTATGGAAAAACGTTTTCGCACACTCGGACTAACGGACATATATCTTGGTTGTCTCTATAAAATAGAGTCGCTTGATGATTTCAGATATAAATATGGAATTGAACGTTCCGAGATTTTATATATGGGTGACGATATGCCAGACATCGAAGCTATGCAGAATGTAGGTCTTGCCGTTGCTCCTGCGGATGCTGTTTTAGAAGTTAAGGCTGTTGCTCACCATGTATCTGAATATGGAGGAGGCAAAGGATGTGTTCGTGACGTAATAGAGCAAGTCCTTAAATCACAAGGACAATGGAATTTAATATCTCATAGCAGCCAATAAAAAAGCATGAAACGAATATTTATAACTTTAGTTATTCTATTTGCAATAGGCATTGAGGGTTTATATGCGAGTGGGAAACAACCAAAATATATATTTTACTTTATCGGAGACGGTATGGGTGCGTCTCAAGTATATATAGCAAACTCATATCTCAAATCAAAAGGCGAGAAGGGGCTTTCCTTTACCTCATTTCCGGTGTTGGGACTTGTGGATACAGAATGTCACGGACGACAAATTACAGACTCAGCAGCAGCAGGCACTGCCCTTGCCACTGGTGTACGCACCACAGAGGGAATGATAGGCATGAGCCGTGATACTGTCGCTTTAGAAAACATATCTACAATGCTTCATAACAGAGGCATGAAAGTAGGTATCATATCTACCGCATCTATCGACCATGCCACACCAGCCTCTTTTTATGCACACCAACCCTCTCGTGATATGTATTTTGAGATTTCGGAGGAGCTTCCCACCTCTAATTTTGAATTTTTTGCTGGTGGTGGAATATTAGAAAATGACAACTTTAACGACAAGGTAACAAAACAAGGCTATCGTGTAGTAAATACAAAAGGCGCAATAGACTCTCTAAAAAATGGAGATGAAAAGGTGATTGCCATATCTCCCACACTTCAAGACTCCAAATCTATGACCTACGCCATAGACCGTAAAGAGGGTGAATTCACACTTGCCGACTTTGTAAAAAAAGGAATTGAAGTGTTAGATAACGAGAAAGGCTTTTTCATGATGGCAGAAGGTGGAAAAATCGATTGGCTCGCTCATGCCGGAGATGTAGGTTCCACAATTCGTGAGATAATAGATTTCGACAAAGCAATAGATGTGGCTCTCGACTTTTACAATAAACACCCCAAAGAAACAATAATTATAGTAACCTCAGATCACGACACTGGAGGATATGCTGCAGGGAGCACTCTTAAAGGCTATAACTCCGATTACAAGGTTTTTGGCGATCAGAAAATGTCGTATTACAACTTCTCAAATAAAGTTGACGAATATCGAAACGCTCCATCTCGCAAGAAAGATATTTCTTTTGCTTTACAAATTCTAAAAGACGATATGGGACTTACGGAATTTACCGATACAGAATTAGATTGCGTAAAGGAGGCTTTTAAACAAAGCATGATACCTTATAAATCAAGAAATATAGACGATGCTTATTGGTCTAAATATGGCGGATATGACCCTCTTACTGTTGCTGCTATAAAGATCATGGCACATAGAGCTGGAGT
>JAVVUK010000013.1:9968-25593 GCA_036653215.1 Rikenellaceae bacterium | reverse complement strand
TGTGGACGAGAGTTCGATCTTGTATTAGATTGTGCAGGTGCTTTTGCAGGTGTTATTGCCAAAATAGGTTATGTAGAACTAACTCGTAGCGGAGTAGAAGTATATAAAAATTGCTCTAAACCTGTTTTTCTTGCCGATAGTTCAAAAATTAAACTTATTGAGACATCTTTAGGAACTGGTGATGGTTATTTTCGTGCCATGGCACAATTAGGATATAATGTATGGGATGGTCGACTATTAGTAATCTTTGGGAATGGTAAAGTTGGACAAGGCATTGCTTCTTATGGCAGAAAAATGGGAGCTAAAGTCATTGTCTTTGATGAGAATAGCCTTGAGGCAGATGTTAGAAAGGCTATTGCTAAAGCCTATGCTATTGTTACCGCCACTGGGGTAAAAGATGCTGTATCATCATACGCCACAGATATCATGACTTCAAAAGCTATAATTGCAAATATGGGCGTTGAAGATGAATTTGGTGACAAAATGCCATGTGAAAGAGTTTTAGAAAATAAAAAGCCATTGAATTTTATCCTGCAAGAGCCAACACACATGAGATATATCGAGACTACAATGGCATTACATAATTTAGGAGCTTTAGAATTATTAAATAACACCTCACATATTGGATTGATAGAACCAAAGAGAGAACTTGAGGACGAACTTTTAAATATCGTAAAAAGGAATGGTAAAATAGGTGATGAGCTGTTCTAAATACAACGAGGGTGACAAAAAAATGATCACCCTCGTTATTATACTTAAAAACTGTTTAAATTGTTTTTAAACGTTCTGCTATCGATTTGGCTATCGCCTTTAGAGGAAGGAGTTTATCGCTGTTTGGCGTTCCACACATATCTAAACATTCGGGCACCATTTCCCAAAGAGCAGCCTCACCAAATAATTTTAGATTTTTGACACCTCCACCACTCCATGTATAAGAACCAAAAACACCAAACACCTTATTTTTAGCACCTACGTGTAACAAATCGTGTGTTAGGTTTGCCATAAGTGGGAACATCTCTCCGTTGTATGCACAACTGCCTAACACAACACCTTTACAACGCCACACCTCACTAATAAGGAAAGAGACGTGCGTCTTAGAAACGTCATAGACACGTATATCCTTAACCCCCGCTGCCGAAAGCTCACGTGCCATTTCGTCTGCCATGATCGCTGTATTTCCATACATAGAACCATAGATCACAACAACAGCATCATCAGCCTCTTGCTTACTCCATTTGTCATATAGTCCGATCACCTTTTGAGGCTCACTACGCCATACCATACCATGAAGAGGACATATCGTTTTTATCTCATAGGCAGATAATTTCTCAAACGCCTTTTGTACAAATTTAGAATACTTGCCTACTATATTTGAGTAGTAACGCAACATATCATCTTTGTAATAGTCAAAATTTAGCTCATCGTCAAAGATGCCTCCATCAAGAGTCCCAAAGCTTCCAAAGGCATCCGCCGAGAAGAGCACCTTTTCGGTCTTGTCATATGTAACCATTACTTCAGGCCAGTGCACCCAAGGAGTGAACACAAAGGTTAACTCATGATGACCCAAAGAAAGAGTATCACCCTCTTTCACCTCTTGAAGAGAACTTCCAAGACCAAAATAATTCTCCAACATTTTGTTAGTCTTAGCGTTACCTATTATTTTTATATTTGGGTATCTCTTAACAAGATTTTTCAACTCCCCAGTATGGTCAAGCTCTACATGGTTAACAATTAGATAATCTAAAGTTTTACCATCCAAGATGTGCTCTACTGTATCTACAAAATCGGGCGAAGAGCCGAGTTTAACAGTGTCTAAAAGGGCTGTTTTCTCATCGTTGATAAGATAGCAGTTATATGCTACTCCATTTGGCAAAGGCCACATAGACTCGAAAAGTTCTGTTGTACGGTCGTTTACACCAATCCAACTAATTCTATCGGAGATCTTTCTTGTGTTATTCATCTTTTAAATTATTAATCAGTTTTATACACTTTTTCACAACTATATCCTTACTAAATTTTAGAGATTGTTCTTTGGCGGCAATGCCCATCCTGCAACGTAAAGCATCGTCTTTCATGAGTTGCTCCACCCTACAGGCCATACTGTCTATATCACCGACCTTGTCTATAATAAAGCCACTTCCTCCATCTAAGATCATATCTCTAGGTCCACATTTACAGGCAAAAGCAACAGATGGAAGACCACTTGCCATAGCCTCTAAAAGCACCATAGGAAACCCTTCGGAGCGAGAGGTAAGCAGGAAAATAGAACTTTCACTATAACGTTTCATTATCTCTTCTGTTGCATGATATAAGGTTATACTCTCAGATAATCCTTTTTTATCTATCTTATCTTGAAGTTCTTGACGAAGTTCTCCATCGCCATATATGTCTATTGTCCACCCTCCCCGATCAACCTTTTCCCACATATCTATCAACATATCATAACCCTTAACCACATTAAGACGACCAACAGCGATAATTTTTTTCGCTCTACAATCGGAGTTATATGTGTCAACGGTAAGGAAATTTGGAATTACGTCTATATTCTTCAGATTTCCCCATTGTCGCATATCTTCAGAGGTGAGAACCACAAATTTGTCATATCGAGAGATCATTTCCAACTCCGCAACTTCAGCAAAACTCTTGCCTAAAAACAAAGATTTTACGAAATAATCTATGCGTAACAAATTGCTCCAACGGAACTTGTTATGCCCTAACGTAGCAGCTCCTTTGTCATAATGTATCTCTAACATTTTCTTACTTCCGTCTTTAATAGAAGTAAGAAAACGCCTCTCTCCTTTGTGCATGGAGATCGCCACATCTGCCTTTATCTGGAAAAGAAACTCCGAGACCTTTTTTTTATGTATGTTGTTTAGACGTTTATAATTGAAAGCCTTACGCAAGCCACTCATCGTCTTTAAGATATCATAATCTACACACGTATCGTAAACTCGAACTTTACTATCAAGAGCAAAGAATATAGGTTTGTCTTTTGGAGTACAGGTTATTATAGACACCTCAAGCCCATGTTCAACAAAGGCATTAGCTTTATTGACAAGCATACGTTCCATACCTCCTGGAGCGTACATATAGTCTATAAGGTATACTACTTTTAGTGGCATTTTACGAATAAAGATTTATCAGTTTATCGGTACAAGTAGTCAGATTTTCAACTCCTTTGTCTGTTACAGAGACTGTATTTTCAACCCCTAACACCCCAACTCCAGGAATGACAAATTTTGGTTCTAAAGCCAATACCATACCTATTTTTATAATATCCTTCGAACGAGGCGCAAGGACCGGAGCCTCGTTAAGTTCTATCCCTACTCCATGTCCTACGAAACCGGCTTGTTGTGCATGACCCATAAAATAGTCTGACAACCCAGCAGCAGATGCCATCTCATAGGCTTTGTTGTATATATCAGAACAAGGCGTTCCCTCTTTAATCATAGAGACCATAGTATGGTATATCTCAATAGATACATCGTATGCCTTTTGAGCAAGGGCAGATATTTCACCCACAGCAAAGACACGTGTCATATCGCTTAGATAACCGTTAGAATTAGCACATCCATCGACCATGACGCTCATTCCCTCTTTAATTATCGTATCGTTATATCCAACAGGGAAAGACTCGTCAACGCCAGCTCCAGTAGTAGCGAAATCATAAGGAGAAAGTGAGTCTGCATTGTCGCCCACAAGGACTGTACAAACGTGTATCTCCATAGAGTCACCAGCGATACGAGATATGCCAATAGAGCCATTTTTACGCATCTCACCCTCGATAAGCAAAGATAGATCTCTGTCGCTCATACCTTTTTTAAATAACTTGGGAATTTGGTTATATGTCTTTGTATGAATAGCGGCCGAAGAACGTATAAGATCTACCTCATAAGTTGTTTTCACACTTCGCACAGAGCGTAACACTGAAGACCCGTTTACAAATTTGACACCCTCAAAAATAGGAATTAACCTATTGTAATCGGATAGAGACATTGTATCTCCCTCAAAAAGCAGAGTCGCAATTTTGATACCTTGACTTGAAAGGAACGACATTATATCGTAAGGTTTGCGTATCACCACAACTCCCTCACCCTCAGCATCAATGGGACGACGCACAAAAAAATACGCCTCGCCATTTTTTAATATAAGGCTATACCCCATAAACACACGACCTGCGGTATAAAAATTGTTTGATAAAGACGAAACTAAGATAGCATCTGCACCCAACGCACTAACCTCTTTAGCAATATTACTCCATCTTAGAGATTGCTCTTTATTATTTTTTATAAATATCATTACTGAACTTCTATTGTTTTATCTGTTTTATAGATGACCAATGGCCACTCATCATTAATAAATTTGCCTCCTTCGACAGGACGGAAGAACGTATATTTTACCTGAAGGGGCGTAAAACTTTTATCCTCCAAATCGTTAAGCATACCAGATCCAGACTCACGAAGAGATGTCAAGAAAATCATCATCGCATCATATCCACGATAAGACATCATAGTAGGACGTTCATTGAAGAAATTAAGATATGCCTTTTCAAAATTATATGATTTTGCATCTATTCTATCACTATGATAAGATGTTATATATTTTGTCTCCACCTTAAAGAAGTCCGACTTTTTAGCATCTTCAAACTTAGCAAACGCCGGTGATGCCAAAATAGATATTTTATAAGAAGGATAGCCGTCTTTTATAGAGGCTATCTTTGAGAGTATCATATCTGCCTCTATACCATTTTTAGTAGAGACAACGAATACCGTTTCATCCGCAGCATCGAGATATGGAAATATGTCTGTGGGTCTTAAATATTTGTTATATTGGATATATGAGACTGACTTGGCATGAGCCGTTTTAATAGCCATATTCACATTGCTAATAAAGCTTTTATCTTCACTTGCCGAATTAAAGTAGACCACTTTACGCCCAGCCAATAATTCGCCCAACTTATCATAGCGATCGGACGAATGTGGAGTCATCTGCACCACAACGCCATCATTAGCCGAAACTTCAATAAGAGGAGATACAATAGGGATGTTGTGTTTCTGGGCAAAAGCAGCAGCCATAGAAAAAGGCTCGTCATAGATAGGTCCTACTATAAGATCTACATTGTCAAACACTCCTAAATGAAGCAGAGAGTCGACCACAGAAGAACTTTTCTTGGTATCATAAAGATCTATATGTACGTTAAGCCCATCTCTCTTTAAAGAATCTAAAGCTATCAAAGCACCTTTATATAGAGCTGTAAAACTATATCTCTCTGTGTTTGACACATTTGTCAAAGGAAGCATCACCGCCACAGATATGCTCTCGTCTGTATTAGGCTTTTTAAAGGTATTAGGAAGCGTGTGTTTAGGGGTTAGCGTCCTATCATCGGCAGATAATATTTTCACAATTATCGTAGAACCTGCTTTAAGACCTTCTAATGCTAAATTAGGATTACGTCCTAAAATATCGTCTACCGAGACATTATATTTCTTAGATATGGAATAAAGCGTCTCTTGAGCCTCCACCCTATGACTTATAAGATTATGATCTAATAGGTCTGTTTTTGTAAGTGGTGCTATCTTGTCTTCAACTTTGGAAGCATGACTTTGGTTATAAGCCTTTATTTGCTGATCTATATCCTTTGTTGTTGCAGCACCGATACTCACCTTACGAATATACAACTCCTTTCCTACTGTTAAAACAAAATCATTATCCATAATTTCAGTATTGTCGACTGCAACAACGGTAAGGGGAATGTTATATATTTTTAATACAGACGAAAGACTCTCTCCGACAGCTGTTTTATGTTTTATATATTCATATCTTTTTAAAGGTTGCCCATTAGCAACCGATATGAAGAACAACATAACAACAGAAGACAGAATAGCCTTCACAAAAAAAATTCGCATATTTATTTCTTTCTTAAACGTATATTTGTTATTACTTTTTTAGTGTATTCCGGAAAATCACCATTCATCATCCATGTGTAGTAGCTCGGTTCTTTCGCAAAGACAGCCTCAACGGAAGCATCTTTATATTTGCCAAAGCCAAACACCTCTACCCCATCTTCATTATATAGGATACGTCCTGCATAGTCGGCAAACTTTTTACGCTCAGAGAACTCACTAAGAAGATCTACCTCTTGCGGCAAAGCATCGCCATAAACTTCAAGTTGCTTAAGTAGGACTTCATATGTAGCAACGGCATCCGCCTCAGCAGAGTGAGCGTCGTTCAGATCTTTACCACAATAGAATTTATAGGCAGCAACGAGAGTCCTTTGTTCCATTTTATGAAATATATTTTGCACATCAATAGCAAAATTCTTCTTCATATCTATCTCTACCCCAGCACGCAGGAACTCCTCCATTAACATTGGTATATCAAAACTGTTAGAGTTAAAACCAGCATAATCACAACCTATTATGTAAGAGGCCAAAGATCGAGCAACGGACTTAAAGGCAGGACAATCTTTTACATCTTCGTCATATATGCCATGTACAGCAGAAGCCTCAGCCGGAATATGCATCATTGGATTTACACGACGTGTCTTAACCTCTCTATTACCATCCGGCGTAACCTTGACAAGAGATATTTCCACTATTCTATCTTTTACTATGTCTATACCTGTCGTCTCAAGATCAAATATAACTAAAGGTCGTTTTAGCTTTAAACTCATAACTATAACATAATTGGCATCAACAACATAACCATATTTTTCTCACACTCACTTTCACCATTAACAGGGATTATAAGCATCGCACGTGTGGCATCTGTAAGCTCAAGAGAAACTTCCTCTGACGTTACAGCAGATAACATTTCTATTATATGATTTGCACGCAGACCAATAGATATATTATCGCCTTCATAAGAATATTCGATACGGTCGTCAGCAGAAGTTGCGAAATCGATATCACAAGCTGCAAGCACCATTTTATCACCACCAAGAGTCATCTTTACAAGTTGGTTTGACTGATCGGAACATACGGCAACACGTTTAACGGTATTTAGGAAGTTACGACGATTTACAACAACCTTACTCTTATTATTTTGAGGAATAACAGCGTTATAGTTAGGATAGGTACCCTCTATGGCACGTGTTATAAGGGTGTTATCTTCGTATGTGAAATGTATATTTTTACTATCGAAACTGACATTTACCATACCGCTCTCTTTGGTCAAGAAACCCTTAATAAGAGAAGCCGCCTTACGTGGCAAGGTAAAAGAAAGATGTTCTCCGACTTCAAACTCTTTGGCAACTGGCACTTTGACAAGTTTATGACCATCAGTTGCGACAAATACTATTTCTGAAGAAGATACATCCATAAACACGCCGTTCATAATAGGACGTATGCTCTTTTCAGCAGCCGCAAACACCGAAAGAGAGATCCCATCGTATAATATAGAAGCATCTATCTCGAATGATTTTGTCTCTTCCTCAATCTGTTTTGCCACATCGGGATAACCCTCTGCCGACATACCAGGAACACTAATAGCCCCTGTATCCCAAGAAAGGACAACCTCCAAAGTATCTGTATTTGTCTCTATGGTGATAGGTTGATCGACAAATTCTTTTAGAGAATCTAAGAGTAACCTTGAAGGAATAGCAATAGAGCCTTCTTCTTCAATGGTGTTAGGTTCCATAGAGACTATTTGTGTTGTCTCACGATCTGAGGCTGTTATTTTTAATTTATCGTCTGACGCTTCAAAAAGGAAGTGATCGAGGATAGGCATCGTAGTTTTTATTCCTAAAGCTCTACTTGCATACTGAAGAGAGGCAAATAGCTCCGAACTTGAAACATTAATCTTCATTGTATCTATTTTTTAAATTATATTTTATCTAATACGTGTTTTATGAGTTGAGAAACCCTTTCTCCATAATTTATGTTAACACTTTTCTTTTTGCGGTGTGCAACTATGACACACATAGTAAGAGCTTCATGTCCTAATAGTCGAGCAAGTCCCACAACAGCAGCACCCTCCATCTCTATGTTTAGAAGAGGCACTCCATTATAAGAAAAGCCCTCTACCTTACTTGGAAAATCGCCAATAGAAGAAGACAACCTCAACATACGCCCTTGAGGAGCATAAAATCCCCCTGCACAATAGGTAATGCCCTCTTTTGAACCTTCTTTCATCTCTTTCACCAACGACATAGAAGCCTCCACACAATATGGAGTTCCTAATAAGGACTTATTCCACCCTACATATTTCACAAACTGCTCTTGAGCCTCCGAGACACAAATGCTTGGACTATCATTGTAGTAGTTGAGTAATAATTCTCCTCCTATTGCATAACGGCTAAGCACGAAATCGCCTAAATCTACATTGTCACTCACACCACCACAAGTACCAATACGTACTATTGTTAGTTTTGTAAGAGTTTCCTTTACCTGTCTTGTGTCAAAGTCTATGTTTGCTAAAGCATCAAGCTCCGAAATTAGTATGTCTACATTGTCTGAACTTATGCCAGATGATATAGCAAGTATCTTTTTATTTTTATATATCCCCAAAACAGAATGAAACTCTCTGTTTTGTCTCGAAAGGAGAATTTCATCAAAAAAAGAAGATATAAGTTCCACACGTGAAGGATCACCAACGACGATAATTTTTGTTGTTATCTCGTCAGGCTTTAAGCCAAGATGGTAAATTGAGCCGTCGTCACGAAGTATAAGTTCAGAAGATTTAATTGTCGTTTTCATAATCTCCTATATTAACGGTATGTTTCATCTGCATATTACCCACCGTATTTATTTCAAGAAAGGAAGCCCCATGTGCAGCACCATAATCGCCACCTACAACAACTATAAGATCTTCTTTCTTAAGCACTTTCCTTGACTCAAGACTTGTAAGCATTATATTCAAAAAGTCACGATGTTTGTAGATCGGATCGTGATATTGGGCATACACCCCATAAGAAAGAGATAGTTGACGCATTACAGGCTTAAGATAACAAACAGCATATATCACCTTTTTACCCCTAAAAGCAGATAGGTAACGTGCTGTGCGCCCCGTGTATGTATCTATTACTATTGCTTTTACAGGGAGCGTGACACACGCTTTTACCGCCGAACGTGCAAGTTGTGCTGTTATCTCGTTGTTTATCTTCACCATATTGATGTCAATAATAGGCTCTGTATTTTTCTCTATCTCGACAGCTATTCTATCCATTGTTTGAACAGCCTCTAAAGGGTATTCTCCATTTGCAGTCTCCCCAGAAAGCATAATAGCATCTGCACGTTGGAACACCGCATTTGCAATATCACCCACCTCCGCACGTGTGGGACGAGGGTTGGTCATCATACTTTGTAACATCTGAGTGGCAACGATAACTGGTTTTTTCCACTCCACACATTTACGAACGATGTTTCGTTGTATAACGGGGATTTGCTCGGCAGGAATTTCAACACCAAGATCTCCACGTGCTACCATAACGCCATAAGTATGTTCAAGAATTTCTATTATGTTGTCTACCCCTTCTCTATTTTCTATCTTAGAGATAATCTTCATAGGGCTATGGCAATCGTCAATTATCTTTTGCACAGCGATTACATCTTCTTTGGTACGCACAAAAGAGTGAGCCACAAAGTCAAGATCGTTTTTTGCAGCCCAACGAATAAACATCTCATCACGCTCAGTAACAGAGGGAAGTGAGATTTTCACATTTGGCACATTGACACTTTTACGACTTTTTATAACTCCTTTATTTGCCACTCTAACAATAAGAGAGTTTTCCTTTTTATCCGTCACCTCAAGGGCTATATCCCCATCGTCTATAAGCATCATAGAGCCAACAGGCACATCAGTGACTATGTTTATATCGTTCATATAAAGCACCTCTCGTGTTGAGAGGCAAGAGGCATCACCACCCATAACAACAAGGAGGTCTCCTGTTTCCACAGCAATACCTTGTTCGTCTTTACAAGCCGTAGTACGGATCTCAGGACCTTTTGTATCAATAAGAATTGCTATTTTATCGGATACTTTTCTCACACAATTCACCAAAGTTTCAGCCTGCTCAAGAGAGACGTGCGCTGAATTTATACGGACAACGTTCATGCCCGCCTTATATAGTGAACCAATAAAATCTTCCGATGGGTTATTCCCGGAAAGTGTTGCTACTATTTTTGTTTTTCTCATATTTTTTCTATTAGTGACACGATCCCCAACATATAAGACTGCATTCCAAAGCCCATTATCGAACCTTTACATTTTGGAGCAATTAGAGATATATGGCGATATTCCTCTCGTGAAAGTATACAAGAGAGGTGCACCTCGACAACAGGAAGACTCACGGCACCAATAGCATCTGCAATTGCAATTGAGGTATGAGTATAAGCACCTGCATTAAGCACCACTCCTTGATAAACAGAGTCCGCTTGGTGTAGTGCATTTATTATCTCTCCTTCGACATTTGACTGAAAATATTCTATCTCAACTCCACTAAAGTGAACACGAAGACTCTCTAAATATTCTTCAAACGACATATTTCCATATATAGACGGTTCTCTTTTACCTAATAGATTAAGGTTTGGACCGTTAATAATCAATATTTTCATGCTGTTGCTTGCTAAGTAATGTAAAATAATTATTGGTATATTTTCAGTAAGATGAGTTTTATTATTTATCGTAATAATCGTCTCCCCTTACTATCTATTTTTATAGATACATTATGATACAAATATAGATAATTTTTTCGTTATTAACGCTTTTTTTTGTATTTTTGTAGAAATAAGTATGTATGGAAATAGGTGATATAGGAGAGTTCGGATTTATAGATAGAATAATAGCTTCACAACAAAAGACAAACGCAAAAGGAGTTGTTGGAATTGGGGATGACTGTGCTGTTATACCATCACGTGAAGGGTATTCTTATGTCATAACTACCGATATGCTTATCGAGGGTAAGCACTTCCTTTTAGAGCATATCTCGCCTTGTGAACTTGGATACAAATCTCTTGGCGTAAATCTTAGTGACGTTGTTTCTATGGGGGCTACTCCTTTATATTCTTTCCTTTCAATATCTATACCGCCAACGACAACAACAAAATGGGTGGATGAATTTTTGAAAGGGTATAACTCGTTTAATGTTCCTCTTTTGGGCGGAGACACAACGGCAGCAGAAACCGGAGCTATGGCAATAAGCGTTACGGCAATAGGCGAGTGTAAAAACGAAGATATAAAATATCGCAGCGGAGCTAAATGTGGTGACTACATCGCAACAACCGGGTTTTTAGGCTCCTCAGCAGCAGGACTTAAGGCTCTTGGCAGCGAAAAAAACAAAGTTCTAATTAAAGCGCATCACACCCCTGATATTGACATAAAAGAGGGCGTTTGGCTTGGCTCAAAAAAAGCAGTAACAGCCATGATGGACATCTCGGACGGCATTTCTTCAGATGTAAGACATATATGTAAAAGTTCAAAATGTGGTGCCGTAATTGATATAGGCAAATTGCCAATAGAAAAAGAGTGCTTTGACTTTTGTTTACATAACAACTTAAACGCACGAGAACTTGCTTTAAGCGGAGGAGAAGATTATAAACTTATGCTTACCGTAAAAAAAGATGCCTTTGAGGAGTTAAATAACGAATTTATGCGTATATTCGAAAAGCACCTTTTTATAATAGGAAAGATAGAAGAAGGAAACAAAGTGAGATATATAGATGGCGATAGAGAGGTTGATATAAAAACAGGATTTACCCATTTTTAAACTTTAAGAAGCATCTTTCTAAATTATTTATTATTAAAAAAAACATCTTGAAAAAAATATTAACAATAGCAGGTTCTGACAGCGGAGCTGGAGCAGGGATACAAGCAGATATGAAAAGCATAATAGCTTGTGGTGGTTATTCCACCACTGCTATAACAGCTGTGACAGCGCAAAACACGCTTGGAGTGAGAGGCATTTCAAACCTCCCAGCCTCGATTGTGGAGTTGCAGATAGCCGCCATAGCCGACGATATAGGCATTGATGCTCTAAAAATAGGAATGTTACCAACAGTGGAGATTGTAGATGTGGTGATTGAAGCGATAGAAAAATATAAAATTCAAAATATAGTATTAGACACCGTCATGGTGGCCTCATCGGGCGATATGCTTGTTGGTGGTGACGTGGCACGACACATCATAAAAAATCTATTTCCTATTGCTACACTCATAACCCCAAACCTGCCAGAAAGCGTATTTATAACAGTCATAGACATCCGTGATAGCAACCTCTTTGACATGGCTGCCGAACATATGAGAGTGCTTGGAGCGCAAAACATACTCATAAAAAGCGGACACATAGAAAGCGACAATATTACAGACGTTCTCTATGAATGTGAAAAAGAAAAGAAATATTTTTATAACTTTGAAAAAATTTATTCACAGAACACACATGGCACAGGATGTTCTCTTTCCTCTGCCATAGCTACATTCCTCGCACAAGGCTACCCTTTACATGAAGCAGTAGGAAAGGCTGAGGAGTTTGTACACGAAGCTATATTAAACGCAACAGAAAAGATCGGCAACGGTCATGGACCAATAAACCATTTTTATAAGACGTATTTGTAAGATGAAACTCGGAATAGATAAAAAGATAAAAGAAAACATAGACTACTTCAAAGAAAGTTCTAAGGAGTTTATAGACTCGGCAGCACAAACTAAAGGTGTTAGCTTTAAGAACATAAGTCAAGTACGTCTTTGCATAGTTATCATCATCATTGCTTTAATATACTCTTTTTATGGAAATACAGACAGATGTATGAATAGGCAGATGCAGATAAGACGTCAATTAAGTAAATGTCAAAGCGACATAGACAGTCTTAACTCACGCATAAAGGAATACAACTATTATATTGAAAAAATAGATAACGACAACGAATTTCTTGAAGAATATGCTCGTGAGAATTACTATATGTCTGACAATAACGAAGAGATAATTATTATCGAAAATTAGAAGCTATTTTAATTTATTTAGAATAAAATCAAAACAGCTTCTAAGTGTGATACCAAACAATTATTGCGATAAATAACAGAATTTATCTTCTTTAGAAACTTCTTGAGTTTGTTTCGAATGATTTTCTTATGTTCCAATCTACCACATCCTCATTGATTATAATATAGCCCAAAAACGCTATCTTATCACGACATCCTATGTCCCACTTCTCAACAACGACAGAGAAGTTGTCTTCGTTTCCGACATATGGCACTTGTGATAGATAATTATATTCCTGACCATTTCTCGCCTTTAGACGTGTTGCATATTTAGACTTATACTTCTTGGAAGTCATATTCTGCTTTTCTTTTAACTCAGCACTACCACTAAAAATGTAGAGTGGTTCTAAAGAGATGACCTTATCGCCACTATATAAAAAAGGTCGTAACTCAATTACAGATCTCACTTTAGCGGCTTTTTTTGCTATGTAAACATCAAATCGAGCTTCAATGGTAGACGAAGCGTGTATGTTTTCAACCGTACAGTTAGAGATCACAATTTCACTTTTCTTTTTATCTTTTGCCACCGCAAGCAGCGGAAATAATAGCATTATGATTATAAATTTTTTCATGATTTTCATTTGATTATATATATAAATGTTAGTGCCAATTTTGTAGGAAGGATAAGGTGCTCTTTGTCGTTATCTAAAAAATCACCACATTTACCTTTTTTATATTTATCATATACCGCATATACATAACCCACCCCCACCACAGCTTCCATATTCCATCTTTTAGATATAGCCCATTGGTAACCATATGTCAAACTTGCGGCCACAGCCCACCCTTGATAACGGCTATCTTTTGCCCATGAATATCCCGGAAATGGAATGCCAGCCATATTATATTGAGCATATATAGCTCCAAGACCAAAAAAATGACCTGAAAACTTCTCACACAGCCAGAAACGAAAATCTGGATTTACAGACCAATGTTTAATTTTTAAATCTTCCTTAAATTCGAAAGGGTTATATGTAGCTAAAAGATCGAAGGAGACCCTTTTGCCAAGCCCTATTTCTGTTCCGAGATTTATAGTCCCAACAGTCCAATATAGGGCATTTGTTTTGATTGACACCTCTTGCGAGACCGCAAGCAGCGGCATCAGCAATAAAATAAGAGTATAAATATGCTTCATAGTAGTTGTTTTTATAACTACTAAACAAAATACAAGCCAAAAAAAAGAGGAGCATCTATCGACGCACCTCCATATAAAAATCATAGAAAAGTGATATGAAATATTTTAATAAATTCGAAACCGCTTCTAAACGAAAACGTCTATTTGCAATAGTCTACATTTTAATGTCTTATAGAAGACATATATGCTTTTTTAAATGCGACTAATTTTTGTTTAATATTTTTATCATTTCTGTTGCAACACGATAAGAGCTGCCGCTCTCTCCGATTATAGTTTTTAACTTCGCATAGTCACTTAAGAGTTGCTCTCTACGTTCTCCTTTATTAAGGATGTTTTCTAACCCATTCTTAACTTTTTTTATCGTCATATTCTCTTGAAGATACTCATCAAGGCAAGCCCTATCAAAAATAAGATTTGCTAAAGATAAATATTTCACCCTCACTACTCTACGCCCAAGAGCAAAGGTTAGAGGAGCACAACGATAGACAACCACTTCAGGGGTTCCAACAAGAGCCGTCTCAAGAGTTGCCGTTCCCGATGTAACCACAGCAGCATCTGCCACCAGTAAAGTTTCAAAGGTAAAGTCTGTTACTCTGAGTATATTTCCTATCGATTTAGTAAGGTATTTCTCATATAAAGAATTGTCGAGCCACGACACCCCAGCAAGGATAAAACGGCTATCCGGCATAGTGTTAGCAAGTGAGATCATAAAAGGGAGGTTATAGTCTATCTCTTGCTGACGACTTCCTGCCAAAAGAGCTATCGTATAGGGTCCTTTGAAAGGTTTATCAAGTCCATATTTATGTTTATAACCATCCACATCAGCATTAGCAACCCTTTGTTTCACCTCGTCGATGATAGGATTACCGAGATAATGAGCATTAACGCCACGTTTTTTAAAATAATCGACCTCAAAAGAGAGTATCACAAAAAGCTCATCCACATAACGTCTTATCTTCTTAACCCGTGATGCGTTCCACGCCCACACCTTAGGAGCGATATAGTAAAATGTCTTTATACCGGCTTTCTTAGCGAATTTTGCTATTCTGAGATTAAACCCTGCATAGTCGATAAGGATCACCACATCAGGATTAAAAATTTTAATATCATTTTTACACTCCTCTAAGCGACGATTTATAGTGCCAAGATGCTTCAACACCTCCACAAAACCCATAAAGGCATTGTCACGATAGTGGTATACCATGTTTTCTATTCCACCAACGGCAGCCATACGATCACCACCCCAAAAGCGAAATTCAGCATTCGGATCTCCTAACTTCAAGCCCTCCATTAATTTAGAGCCATGCACATCTCCCGATGCCTCTCCAACAATAATATAATATCTCATGAGGTATTTTAGAATTAAAGCGTAACAACGAAAAAACTTGTAAATTAACTATATAAGTTAGGCTTTTCAAGGCTTGCTTTGATTATAAAAGCGGAGCGTACTAAGGTACGTGAGCATTTTAGAATTAAAGCGTAACAACGAAAAAACTTGTAAATTAACTATATAAGTTA
>JAVVUK010000013.1:0-9868 GCA_036653215.1 Rikenellaceae bacterium | reverse complement strand
ATTATAAAAGCGGAGCGTACTAAGGTACGTGAGCATTTTAGAATTAAAGCGTAACGCCGAAAAGACAACTTATATAGTTAATTTTAGTATTCATCCCAACTACGGATCTCTATATCACTCTTCTCAAGGGTGCAGAAACCTGTGATAAAGGCATTTGCAAGACGTGCATTTGTGATAAGAGGGATATTAAAATCTATGGCATTACGACGTATTTCATAGTCGTTATGAAGTTCATCTTTAGTCAAGTTTTTAGGTATGTTGACAATAAGATCTAACTTCTTCTCTTTTATATATTCTAATGAGTTTGGGGTATCATCGTGAGTGTCAGGCCAACTTAGGATTGTCGATTCGACACCATTTTCTTTTAAGAATTGAGCTGTACCTTTTGTAGCATAAAGAGTCCATCCGCCGTTAGCTAATAGCTTCGCTGGATTTAACATCTCTGCCTTAGAGCGGTAATCTCCTGTTGAAAGGAAGACGTTTTTCTTAGGTATGCGATACCCTACTGAAAGCATGGCTTTAAGGATCGCTTCATAGTAGTTTTCACCTATACAGCCCACCTCACCAGTCGATGACATCTCAACACCCAAAACAGGGTCTGTTTGTTGAAGACGAGAGAACGAGAATTGAGAGGCTTTAACACCTACATAATCCAAGTCAAAAGCCGAACGTGCAGGAGGATCGACAGGAACGCCAAGCATGATGCGTGTAGCATAGTCTATAAAGTTAACCTTAAGCACCTTAGACACAAATGGGAAACTACGAGAAGCTCTTAAGTTACATTCGATGACCTTTATCTCATTATCTTTTGCTAAAAGCTGCATATTGAAAGGACCCGATATGTTAAGCTCTTTAGCTATCATCTTAGATATTTTCTTAATACGACGTATAGTCTCAGTATATAGTTTTTGTGCAGGGAATACTATTGTAGCATCTCCAGAGTGAACACCCGCAAACTCAACGTGTTCAGAAATTGCATAAAGCAGAAGCTCACCATCTTTAGCAACAGCATCTATCTCTATCTCTTTCGCATTTTCCACAAATTCGGTAACCACGACTGGGTGTTGTTTTGACACGTTTGCCGCAAGGGTAAGGAAATGGACAAGCTCATCACGGTTAGAAACGACATTCATCGCTGCACCCGAAAGCACGTATGAAGGACGGATAAGCACAGGAAGCCCAACTTCATCGACAAACTCAAACACATCTTCCATAGTTGTAAGTTCTCTCCAACGTGGTTGATCTATGCCAAGCGTATCGAGCATGGAAGAGAATTTGTGTCTATCTTCAGCCCTGTCAATATTTTCTGCCGACGTACCAAGAATTGGCACGTGTTCGTTATGAAGTTTCATAGCAAGGTTGTTTGGTATCTGACCACCGGTAGATACGATAACACCTTTAGGATTTTCTAAATCTGTAATATCAAGGACTCTCTCAAGGGTAAGCTCATCGAAATAAAGCCTATCACACTCATCATAGTCTGTAGATACAGTTTCAGGATTGAAGTTTATCATTATAGAACGGAAACCGTTCTTACGTACTGTTTTTATAGCACTAACGCCACACCAGTCGAACTCAACGGAGCTACCTATGCGGTATGTTCCAGAGCCAAGCACAACGATTGATTTTCCATCATTGGGGAAGTCTATATCGTTTGCTGTACCGTTATATGTAACATATAGATAGTTTGTTTGAGCAGGATATTCGGCTGCTAAGGTATCTATCTGTTTGATTACAGGAACGATGCCTTGTTCTTTACGGTGAGTTCTAACTCTAAGGAGATCGGTCTCTATTTCTTCGTTTGAGCTTTTCAAAATTGCACGTGCAAGTTGGAAGTCGGAGAAGCCAAGTTGTTTCGCAAGAAGCAACTTGTCATTTGGGACATCGGCAATAGAGTGATATTTCTCTAAATCGTGGTATATTGTTCTTATATTTTTTAACTTATAAAGGAACCAACAATCTATCTTTGTAAGCTCGTGTATCTTCTCGACAGAATAGCCTCTTTTTAAAGCTTCCGAGATATAGAATATACGTTTATCAGTAGGCTCAGTCAATGCCTTTTCTATGTCTATATCCGCAACAGGAAGTTCTTTGTTACCGACAAATCCGTGCATTCCTTGACCTATCATACGCAACCCTTTTTGGATTACTTCTTCAAAGGTACGTCCTATTGCCATGACCTCACCCACAGACTTCATGCTTGAGCCTAACTTGCGAGATACGCCTTTAAATTTACCTAAGTCCCAACGTGGTATTTTACATACTATATAGTCGAGAGCAGGCTCAAAGCAGGCAGTAGTAGTTTTTGTGACAGAGTTTTTCAGTTCGTGAAGACCATACCCAAGCCCTAATTTAGCAGCCACGAAAGCAAGAGGATAGCCTGTTGCCTTAGAAGCAAGAGCCGACGAACGTGAAAGACGTGCGTTGACTTCTATTACACGATAATCCTCAGAGAATGGATCTAAAGCATATTGGACATTACACTCACCAACGATACCTACGTGACGGATAATTTTTATTGCTATCTTACGTAATTTATGATATTCGGCATTGGTTAAAGTTTGTGAGGGAGCAACAACGATACTCTCACCTGTATGTATTCCAAGAGGGTCAAAGTTCTCCATGTTACAAACAGTAATGCAGTTGTCGTATTTATCACGAACAACCTCATACTCCACCTCTTTCCACCCCTTTAGAGACTTCTCGACAAGGAGTTGTGACGAATAAGAGAAAGCTTTATTTGCCAATACATCCATCTCTTGATCGTTATCGCAAAAGCCAGAACCAAGTCCACCAAGTGTATATGCCGCTCTAACGATAACTGGATAACCAAGTTCGTTTGCCACTCTTTTAGCATCCTTAACCGTTCCAACAGCTTCACTTTTTATAGATTTTACATCTATCTCATCTAACTTATGAACGAATAGCTCACGGTCTTCTGTATCCATGATGGCTTGAACAGGAGTGCCGAGCACCTTAACGTTATATTTTTCAAGAATGCCAGATCTGTAAAGAGCAACCCCACAGTTTAGTGCGGTCTGACCACCAAAGGCAAGTAATATCCCTTCTGGACGTTCTTTTATGATTACATCTTCGATATATTCTGGGGTTACAGGAAGGAAATAGACCTTATCAGCAATATTTTCCGATGTCTGTACGGTAGCAATATTGGGGTTTATAAGGACTGTATATATCTCCTCTTCTTTAAGAGCTTTCAGAGCCTGAGAACCTGAGTAGTCAAACTCGCCAGCCTCACCTATTTTTAACGCTCCTGAGCCTAAAATTATGACTTTATTTATCTTTTGCATCTCTCTATATCTTCAATGAATTTATCAAAAAGGAACTCTGTATCTACTGGACCACTTGAGGCTTCAGGGTGAAATTGTACTGAATAGAATGGTTTTGACTTATGACGAATTCCCTCGCACGTATCGTCATTAAGATTTGTAAAATATCTCTCCCACTCCTCTTTGTTTAACTTAGAGTCATCGACGGCGAAACCGTGATTTTGTGATGTTATGTAGGCTCTATTAGTGCCTACCATCAAGGCTGGTTGATTGTGACTACGGTGTCCATATTTTAGTTTATATGTAGTAGCACCAGCAGCTTGTGCAAGAATTTGGTTACCCATACATATACCAAAAATAGGCTTTCCTATTTTCATGGCTTTTTTTACAATTTCAACAGACTCTCCACATTTAGAAGGGTCTCCAGGACCATTAGAAAGCATCACCCCGTCATATTCCATCTTTGTGAAGTCGTAATTCCAAGGGACAACAGTCACTGTTGCATCACCTTTGATGAGACACCTTATGATATTATATTTAGCACCATAATCGACAAGGACAATTTTATGTTTGCCATTGCCATATGTTTTCATGTCTTTTGTAGAGATTTCAGCAACAAGGTTCGTGCTATTTTGATCTATATATTTAGGCTCTTCGACACATCCTTCAGGGGTCATTTTGCAAAGCATAGTCCCTTGTTCACGAATGATCTTTGTTATTTGTCGAGTGTCAACGCCATAGACAGCAGGAATATTATTTTCCTTGAGCCAAGTATCAAGACTCTTTACAGCGTTCCAGTGGCTATACTCAAATGAGTAATCCGCAACAACAAGACCTTTGATATGTATCTTATTGGACTCGAAAAAGCGAAGAAGACCATTTTCCATATCCATTGGAGGAACTCCATAATTTCCAATGAGGGGAAATGTCATTACAAGAATTTGTCCACTATACGATGGATCGGTTAGACTTTCGGGATAACCAGTCATTGAGGTGTTAAAAACAATCTCCCCCGATACAGATTGTTGTGCTCCAAAGTGTTTTCCGATAAACTTTGAACCGTCCTCAAGGGTTAGGTTTAGAAATCTTTTTTCAGACATAATTTTTAGAATATTTTCTAAAGTACAAAGATAATTCTTTTTTTTATGTCTACAAAAAAACCTATCGTTTTCTCAATTTTTCTTTCGTCACAGCAAGACCCTGTTTTATTATCTCGTCGTAATCAGACATATAGATATAAAAGGCATTTGTCTTAAGTTTTGTAGCGTCACCAATTGAAGCCTTAAACAATATCTTTAGATCCTTTTCTATCTTTGTCCACTCAGAAGCAGCACCCCTCTCCTTCTCGTTTTGGAAGAAATATCTTTTATAACCGTTATATATAAGGTCTTTATTTTTATCAAAGTAACGATCAAACTCCGCCTTTGTAGATATGCGTTCTAAGGTACGACGGTTTTTATCGACATATTCAGAGACATAACGTATTCTATAAATCCCAGAAAGGGCTTTTATCTCAAATTGAGAATATCGAGATGTGTCGGCAGGGACAAAAACATCGGGCATAATTCCACCTCCTCCATATACCACTTTACCTTTGGGTGTGGTATAGCGAAGTGAGTGGTTTTGCTTTATGCTATCTTTCGTAACCATCTCACCATGAAGATAACGATTTTCTATATCACCATAATATTCTTCTTCACCTTTATCATAAGGACGTTGGATACATCGTCCTGTGGGAGTATGGTATCTTGCTATTGTAAGAAGCAACAGAGAACCATCACTAAGATCTATTTGTTGTTGTACTAATCCTTTGCCAAAAGAACGACGTCCTACAATTGTACCTATGTCGTTATCTTGAAGCGCACCAGAGACTATCTCACTCGCTGAGGCAGAAACCTCGTTTATCAGAATTGTAATATCGTCACCTATAAATTCACCTGTACCATCAGCATATTGCTCTGTGAGCCTCTTTCCTCGTCCCTCAGTATAAACAATCATTTTCCCCTTAGGCAAAAACTCATTTGCGATAAGTATTGCCTGATCTAAATATCCGCCACCATTACTCTGAAGGTCTAAAATAAGACTTTTCATGCCTTTTGCCTTAAGTGCTTTTATGGCATCTTTAAGCTCTTGGTGTGTGGTAAGAGAAAAACGGAGTAGCTTTACATATCCTATTTGTGGAGTTATCATAAATGAAGCATCTACACTTTTTATCTCCACCTTACCACGAACGATATTTATGTCGATAAGTTCTTTTACACCTTTTCTCTTTATTCCCACCTTAACAGCTGTGCCACCTTTTCCCTTTAGCTTTCCGACTATTAAATTTGAGTTTATCTTTTTACCAGCAACAATAGTATCGTTAATTTTAATTATACGATCGCCAGAGATTATACCGACCTTAGAACTGGGACCTCCAGGAATAACATCTTGTATAATTACCGTATCTGTAAGCATATTAAACATAACTCCGATACCGTCAAAATCACCACGCAAACTCTCTTGTGAAGCAAGAACCTCTCGTGCCGGAATAAACGAAGAGTGAGGATCGAGTTCTTTTAGCAAAAGAGGGATCATTTTTTCAGACAAAGTATCAAAATTAACGCTATCGACATAATTACCATCCACTATTGCCATAACCTCACCAAGTGTCGTTGATCTACCCTGCTTATTGATATAGTTATTAACTAATTCCATAACATTACCGACCTCTCGTCTCTCCATAATAACACCAAAAGAGTAGCCCAAAAAAGCAACCATCACCATGCCGGCAATTAAAAAAGTCAGAACTTTCTTATCCTTATTCATTTTTATTCTTAATTTTGCAATTATACAAAGATAATACACTTTATCTTAACAAAGATATTTTTTATGCAGAACCCAAAAATTTCAATCATAACGGTAGTATATAACTCTAAATTGCCTTTCGCAAAAACTTTAGAGAACATAATTGGTATTGACTACCCTAATAAAGAGATAATCGTTATCGACGGAGGCTCAACAGACGGTACAAAAGAGGTGTTAGAACAAAACTCAATTCACATAGACCTATGGTTAAGTGAGGGTGACAATGGAATATACGACGCTATGAACAAAGCTCTGCGTATTGCCACAGGCGAATATGTATGGTTCATCAACGCTGGAGACCTCTCATATGCGCCCAAAGTATTGGAAAATATTTTTAAAGGAACAGAAATTTATCACGACATATATTATGGCGACACATTAGTTCGTAGTGAAGATGGTAAGATATTAGGACTTCGCAAAAAGCCTCTTCCTAAAACATTAACGCCTAATTCATTAAAAATGGGTATGGTAGTTTGCCACCAATCGTTCATCGCACGACGCAAATTACTAAAGGCTTTTGATCTTAAATATCGTCACTCAGCAGATTACGATCAAATGATAAAAGCCGTGAGAGCAGCAAGGAGCATTCAAAATGTAAACGGCATTTTATCAGTCTTCACCACAGGGGGCTACACATCACAACATAGGATAGACGGATTGAAAGAGAGGTTCACCATCATGCGTAAACAATTTGGTCTTTGGTCTGCCATAGCATCACACATAAAGATTATCTTATGTGCTCCTTTTATGCACTATCGCAAAAACAAAAAGACATTATTATAGGAGTGTTTTATCGCTCTACTCTGTGCGTCAAAACATTTTTTTTGTATCTTTGCCAACTATGACAATATTTGGAATTGAAGGAAGGTATTTTAACAGGTTGTTAATGCTTGCCACCCCTGTAATTATAGGGAACGCCGGACAAGCGTTTGTTACTTTGGCAGACAACATTATGGTAGGTCAACTTGGTGCGGTAGCATTAGGCTCTGTCGCATTCTCAGGGATGATTGTGTTTAACTTAATGGTGCTTGGAACAGGCATAGCCATAAGCCTAACACCTCTTGTGGGGGAAAGTTTTGTAAATAAAGGATATGCTAAATGCTCCCAACTACTACAAAACTCATTAGTATTAAACACTCTATTAGGAGTTGTAATTGTGGCCGCATTATTCGCTATGCACCCACTACTCTATTTTCTCGGTCAACCCCAAGAGATTGTAGATGCCGGAAAGGAGTTTTATTTTATCGTTGCCTTATCCATAATCCCATACATGACATTCTTGTCCTTTAAACAATTTATGGACGGAGTGGGTAACACCAAGATAACTATGGTAATTACCATAGTTAGTAATGTATTAAACATTATTCTAAACTACATATTTATATATGGCAAGTTTGGGTGTCCTGCAATGGGAGTCTTTGGAGCAGGATTTTCCACCTTCATTTCACGATTAATAATGCCTATCATATATTACATTGTGATAAGGAGAGATATTATATTTCGCAAATATCTTAGTTTCTTCTCGTGGAAACGTTTTTCATTAAAGATAAATAAATCGCTTATATATTTAGGTATGCCTATTGCCTCGCAAATGATTGTCGAGATTTTCGCACTTAGCATAACCACTATCATGTTTGGATGGATGGGCGTTGAGGCTATCGCCGCAGGACAAATATCTATGTCTATCGTTCATATCATATTTCTTATCGCCAGTGGCATAGCAGCAGCAACAACAATATTAACAAGTCACGAATATGGACGAGGAAACAGACGTGAGATAGTAAAGTATACAAAAGCATCAATGATAACGACAATTGGGATAATGACTTGCATAGGCATACTATTGTCATTATTTAGTCGAAACATAGCAATGGTATTCACTCAGGATATGGAGGTTATAGCCATTGCGACAATAATGCTATATGTAATCTCGTTTATGGAGATATTCGATGGTCTTCAGGTTTCAGTTTTAGGATCTTTACGTGGCATGAAAGAGGTAGAACAACCGATGAAATTTGCTGTTGTATCTTATCTTTTTGTAGGATTACCAATGGCGTATGTCGGAGGTTTCGTTTTTGATTTGGGACCTTCTGGAGTATGGCTCGGTTTCGTATGTGGATTGATGGTAGCATTTAGTTTATTTCTAAATTATTTCTATAAAGTTGTAAAAAATGTGCGATTTTAAATTTTTTTATTACTTTTGGGGGTTACAAGATGCACATAAATAACTCATTACACAATTTTAAACACTATTTTAAAACCGCTAATTGCAACAACGTCCAAGCACTTATAATAAAAAAAATATGAGAAAACAAATTTTAATTCTAATTACTCTCCCACTAATTCTAAGCAGTTGCTGGAAGAAAGATGAGACTAAAACCTTTATTCGTCCAATTAAAATTGCGAAAGTAGAAATGTTAACCAGTTTTAATAAAGATTTTGTTGGAGTAGTATCTGCTGTATCTTATGCAGACCTTGCTTTTCAAGTGGGTGGCGTATTAAAAAAGGTATATATCGATGATGGTAGTAAAGTAAGAAAAGGGGATTTGATAGCAGAGCTTGACCCTCAAGACTTTATTCTGAAAAACATAGCCGACAAAGCACAATATCAAGTAAATAAAAATATACTTGAGCGTGACAAACGTCTTATCGACAAAGCGGCAATATCTCAACAAGAATATGAAATAGCATTTTCAAACTACGAACAGTCGAAATCGGCTTTTGAATATTCAACTAACCAATTGAGTTATACAAAACTAAGAGCTCCTTACGACGGTTCGATAGAGAAAAAATATGTAGAAACTTATCAAAAAGTAAATCAAGGAGAGAAAATAGCTAAAATATTATCACCTAACAAACTCGAAGTAGATTTTACAATTCCAGAGTCTGACATGAGAATAAATAGTGTCGACTACGCTTTTTACGTTGAATTTGGCAATATAAAAGGCAAAGCATTTAAAACCTCTGTAAAAGAGATTGTAGATGCTTCGGTAAACGGAATGGGGATACCTGTTACACTATCTATAACAGACCCTGATTTCAAACCAGAACTTTATAACATCAAAGCAGGCTTCTCTTGTCGTGTTAAAGTTGTTATTAATGAGTCTGAGGAGAAAAAAGGACTTATAAAAATTCCTATCACAGCTATATTCTCTGAAAACACAAACCCAACAGACAAATTCGTTTGGGTATATGACAGCAAAACAGGAACAGTCATAAAACGTAAAATTGAGACGAGAGAACTTGCCGGTGACCAATGGGCTATTATAAAGAGCGGTCTTGAAATAGGTGAAGATATTGTTACAGCAGGTGTTTATCAACTCTTTAACAATCAAAAAGTAAACCTTATTAAATAGAGATGCCTTTTGCTATTTGCAAAAGATATCAAATATGTTATCCTCATAACTTGTAAAGATGAATATACCTAAAATATCTATTAATAATCCCAAAGTTATATACTTCTTCCTTGCCGTACTTTTCATCGGAGGGGTCTTTAGCTTTGGTGAATTAGGAAAGAAGGAAGACGCTCCGTTTATGATAAAAAACGTTGTCTTGATAACCCAATATCCTGGAGCAACGCCTGAAGAAGTGGAGCAACTTATCACAGAGCCTATTGAGCGTGAAGTACAAGCTCTTGCCGGTATGTATAAGCTAAAGTCTGAGTCTTATTATGGACTCTCAAAGATAAACGTCGAAGTAGACCCTGCGACAGATCCTAAAGACATACCTCAAAG
>JAVVUK010000012.1:0-27211 GCA_036653215.1 Rikenellaceae bacterium | reverse complement strand
CAATAGGGGTCATCATCCCTACCTTCGACTTTTTCGGTAGGTGGATAAACAACTATGGAGTCATTATCCTTCTCTTGACCCTTGTCATAAAACTCATTATCTTCCCTCTTACATATAAATCATATCTTTCTATGGCTAAGATGAGACTCATCAAGCCGGAGATTGATGCTGTGGGTGAGAAATATAAGAAAGATAATGAAGCCATGAAGAAACAACAAGCTATAATGGAGCTTTATAAGCGAGCCGGAGTAAATCCTATGGGAGGATGTCTACCTATGCTTATCCAGTTCCCTATCATTATTGCTATGTTCCGCTTCTTTCCTGCCTCTATCGAGTTGCGTCAAGAACATTTCCTTTGGGCAAAAGACTTATCTTCTTATGATAGTATTCTGAAATTACCTTTCGATATACCATTTTATGGAGACCACGTCTCTCTGTTCGCTTTGCTGATGGCGTTATCTATGTATTTCACCACAAAACAAAGCATGGCAAACAACGCCTCTATGGGTAAACAACTACCGGGTATGAACGCTATGATGCTTTACTTTATGCCTATTATGCTTATGGTATGGTTTAACAACTACTCAAGTGGTTTATGCTACTACTACCTATTATCAAACCTTATTACCATGTTCCAAACATATCTTATACGTTCGTTCATCAACGATGATAAGCTACATCAACGTATGAAAGATAATGCTAAAAAGCCGATTAAAAAGTCAAAATTCCAAAAACGATTGGAAGAGTTGACAAAGCAGCAACAAGCAAAGCTAAATAAGTAATAAAATTATCTATAAAAGACGTGTCATTGATGTTCCAATGGCACGTCTTTTATAGATATTAGTTGTAGGTCTTGTTTTTGCATAAAATTTGTATTCCTCAATGTAAAAAAACAATATGGAACTTTTCCAATATGTAATAGAGGGAGCTAACGACTTCTTTTGGGGCTATTTTCTTATCACAGCACTTATATGTGTAGGTCTATATTTTACTGTAAAAAGTAAATTCGTCCAGTTTAGCTACTTCAAAGAGATGTTTAAAGCTCTTGTCGATAAGCCTAATAATACTGAAGGGAAACACTCAATCTCTTCTTTTCAAGCCTTTTGCATCTCTGTTGCCTCTCGTGTAGGTACGGGAAACCTTGCTGGTGTTGCTACGGCGATAGCTCTTGGTGGCTATTCGGCTGTCTTTTGGATGTGGATCATAGCACTTGTGGGAAGTGCTACTTCTTTTGTAGAATCCACTTTAGCTCAAGCCTATAAGTCACATGAGGGACGTAACTATATTGGTGGTCCTGCATATTATATGCAAAAAGGTCTTGGTAGTCGAGCTATGGGAATAGCCTTTTCGCTTATCACAGTGGTAACTTTTGGTCTTATCTTTAACACCGTACAAACTAATACTATTGCCATAGCTTTAAAATCATCATTTGGCTTTGATACCTTAATTGTTGGTATCGTGTTAACTATAATAACGGCTGTTGTTATATTTGGTGGGGTAGAACGTATAGCGAAAGTGTCTTCTATTATAGTTCCTTTTATGGCACTCGCTTATATACTTCTGGCTCTTGTAATTATGGCTATGAATATAGAGAAAATACCTGCTTTATTTGTAGATATATTTGCTAATGCTTTTGGGCTTCGTCAAATGGCTGCTGGGGCTTTGGGTGCAGGAATAATGCAAGGGATACGTCGAGGCTTATTTTCAAATGAGGCTGGTGTTGGTTCTGCTCCTAATGCCGCTGCTGTTGCCGATGTGTCACACCCTGTGAAACAAGGCTTTGTCCAGATGTTAGGTGTATTTACAGATACCCTTGTTATATGTAGTTCTACGGCTTTTATAGTGCTTCTTTCTGGTGCTCCTATCGATGGGTCTGTACGTGGAATAGAACTTACACAGATGGCGATAGACAAATTTCTTGGTAATAGTCTTGGCAGTTATTTTATCGCTATTGCTATATTTTTCTTTGCTTTTAGCTCTGTTATAGGTAATTACTACTATGGAGAGGTGAATATTCGTTTTGTGACTCATAAAAAATGGTGGCTCACATCATATCGTATAGCCGTTATCCTTATGGTACTTCTTGGCTCTATTGCCTCTTTAGATATAGTTTGGCAATTGGCAGATTTGTCTATGGCTGTTATGACGACTCTTAACCTTGTAGCTATAGTCTTGCTTTCGAAGGTAGCCTTTACCATTCTTGGAGATTATGCCACTCAACATAAAGCAGGGGTCAAAAGTCCTATTTTCCGTCCTTCAAAAGTTAAAGGTTTGCCTATTAAGGGTATGGAGGTGTGGGACGAGTAATTAATAAACAAATTTAAGGTTTTATCGACAATGTAAATATACAATGTGTTTTATAAATAATGATTTTGTTCATATTTTATTTGTTTTGGAATAAAAAAAGTCATAGCTTTACAACATAATGAGTGTGATAAAAGAATTTTTATCACACTTATTTTAGCATTTAAACTAATCTAAATTAAATAACTATGAAAAAACTTTTTCTTAAATCAATGCTTTTTGTGTCTATCATGGCTCTTGCAATGAGTTGTGGAGACAATGATGAACCAGATCAACCGCTTCCGCCTGATCCTGAAGCGACAATTGTGGATGCGAGTATCAATGCTGCCACAAAATCATTTGTTATCAATGGTGCAAACATTCCTGTTGCATTTTCTATTGATGCTGCCTCTGAGGTGCTTTCAGATGCTGTGTTTACTATTACTACTGATGGAGATATAGATCATGAAGTATCTCAAAAGACACTTACTATTCTTAAAGGTCAAAAAACTGTTGCTGGTGAGATAATCATAAAATCTACCGCTAAAAAAGAAGGATCTTTAAGAATATCTATTGCTTCAACAAATGCCGATATCAAAATTGTTAGCAAAGAAGTTGTGATAAACCTCACAAAAGAGGTTGTTAATGCTCCTGATGGATATTGTGCTGTTAACGTTAAATATTCTGCCTATTCAGGTTTAAAAGCATTCTCAATAGGAGATAAAAAAGAGGAAAATATTCCATTTAATGATAATAAAGGATGGACAGATAGAACAAAAGAGGTTGTTATGCTGCCAATTGGAGCAAGTCAAGTGAGTCTTACATATCAACAAGGAAGAACAACTAATGGTGATCCTTATGCTCTTGCTGCTTGGATTGACCTAAATGGAGATGCAGATTTCACAGATGCTGGTGAGTGTGTGCTTTTTGAGGAATTTACTGCTAATGGTGAAAAGACAGTTACTGTGAAACTAAATGTTCCTGCCAATGCTGCAAAAGCCGGTAGAATACGTTTTGGGACTTATTTTACAAAGGCTAATACAACAATTACAAAAGAAAATCCTTGTGGAATGATAGACTCTGGGGATCTCATGGATATGACTTATAACCTTGTTGAAGGAGAGTTACTCCCTGATTTGTCTATCTCTTCGGCTGAAACAAACATCGTAGTCGGTGAGACAGATAAAATACAAGAATTAACAGTGTCTTTATCTAAAGCATTAACTAAAGACTTAGTTGTGCTTCTAAATATGAAAGGCGGATTTGAAGGTGCTTGCGAACTTCCAAAATCTGTTACTATTTCTAAAGGTCAAACATCTGCTAAAACAAGCATTAAATTTTTAGCTTCGGGCTTCCCTGCTGAGGTTGTTAAAGCTGTAATAACGCTTTCTGTCTCTCCTGAAGATGAGATGCTTGCCAATGTTGGTAATAATGGCTCAATAATATTTAATGTTAACGGCTCTGGAAATGTGGTTACAGCTACTGTTGCCTTTGAAAAAGAGACGATACAAGTAGGAGATGCCGATGACGTTGCTAAGTTTACTATCACTCTTTCTGAACCTGCTACTAGAAATAGTCTTATTAACATAGCCTTCTCTGGTGCGAGTGATAAATATATAGGTTCTCTACCTTCAACAATAACAATTCCTACAGGTACAACAACTGGAAGTGGAGAAATTAAACTTCTTGTTGCAGGCTTTACATATGCTGAAATTGTGAAAGATATAAAAGTCTCAATAAGTTCAGACGATGTCTTTATAGCTGCAAATAATTATTTTGATGTTGTTGCTGTAAACGGATCTACAACAGGGCTTAAAAAGCCTACAATATATATAGGTAAAAATACTACTACATCTCCTATGTTCCTTGAAGGTAATATAACATCAAGCTTCCAAGTATATATTCCTAAAAAAGCGGGAAATGATGTTCCTGCTCCAGACGACATAACATTTAAAATACGTGTTGAAGGCGCAATAGAAGGAGTACATTATAACCTTCCTGTAAAGCAATTTACTATTAAAAAAGGAGAGAGTAGAGTCAATCCTATAAACATAGAGTGGATTAAGGATGGGTATAAAGAAGGTGAAAATAGAACCGTAGACTTATTTGTTGATATAGTTTCTGGGTATGCAAAAGATAGTGGCTATTCTCTTCAATATGCAATTATTAGACCTCAACCGGGTGTTTACTGTCCTGTCGTTGTAGATGCTAAAGATGCAAATGAATGGGGTACACTAAGAAGTTATAGCATAGGTACATTCTCTAAAACTACTGCTGCTACACTTGCTTATGAAGATAGAACATCTACTCCTACAACTATAAAAAATGGTGAAAATACATTTAACGTAGTAGTAGGCACAGATGCTGGTAATGGAGGTGACAAGTATACCGTTGCTATGTATATAGACTGGAATGGAGATGGTAACTTTGCTGGAGCAGGTGAAAATTATTCAACTGAGTTATTTAAGATAGGAGCAGATGGGGAGTCACAAACTAAGACTTTTACCGTTACTCCTCCTGCTGGAGCTGTCTCATCTTCAAGAATACGTTTTGGACTTATGCTTAATGGATGGATGGAAAATGGGTGTGTAAGCAAGTTCGAATCGCATAAAATTGTCGATATGACATACCAGTTGGCTAAGTAATACAAATACACTAATAAAAGTAGGGCTCACGTTGCGTTGAGCCCTATTTTTTTGTTGTTATTGTTTCTTGTAGTTTATTATTTCGAGATATAAATATTTTTTAGTACGTTTGTAGTGTAAAATTTAGGGATATAAAGATGAAGCTTTTTTTAAGAATATTACAATACGCAAAACCAATAGAGAAATACGCTATACCATACTTCGTGTTTGTGTTGATATATGCTGTTTTCAATATGTTTAACTTCGTATTGATAATACCGATCCTTGACACCTTGTTTAACGGTATAGACAAGGCTATATTAGCTACCGAAGCCCCTAAGTTTGCCTTTTCCACCGATTTTATACAAGGGTATATCCACTACGTCCTTATGCGCTATTATGGCGATGGTAAGTTGACTGTGCAGGATGTATTGATAGCTCTTAGTATGATTATAATCGTAACGATGTTTATCAGTAACCTCTTTCGTTTTCTTTCGCAAAAGGTTATGGCAAACTTCAAGATACGTATGCTCCAACGTATGCGAGATGCTCTATTTAGCAATATAATGCAGCTCAACGTCCGCTTTTTTACAAACGAACGTAAAGGAGATGTCCTTTCAAAGCTAACCTCAGACATAAATATAGTCCAAAGTACTGCTACAAACGCTCTGCAAGTACTCTTCCGTGAGCCTCTGCTTATAATAGCCTATTTTGTGGCGCTCATCTCTATATCGTGGCAACTAACGCTCTTCACGCTCCTATTTATGCCAATCACAGCGTGGGTAATAGGTTCGATAGTGAAAAAGTTACGTCATTATTCTCTTAGTGCTCAAAGTTCGTTGGGCGATATGCTTACCATATCTGAAGAAGCTCTTTCGGGAATGAAAGTAATAAAGTCTTATGGTATAACAGATTATATAGTAGATAAGTTTAAAAAAGAAGATAGCACCTATTCAAAAACATTGCGTAAGATAGAGATGCGTCAACAACTTGCCTCTCCGATGTCTGAATTTTTAGGAGTCTCTTCAATATCTGTTATCCTTATCTATGGTGGAGGCTTGGTTAGTCAAGGCATCCTCGATGCGAGTTCTTTTATGGCATATATAGCCATGTTTTCACAGGTCACACGTCCTATGCGTTCTTTTGTAGACTCCATATCGGGAATACATCAAGGTCTTGCGGCTGGTGAACGTGTTATTGAACTTATGGATATGAAGCCTGAGATACAAGAAAAAGAAGATGCGCCACAGCTAAAATCATTTGAGAAGTCTCTTATATTCGATAATATACATTTTGCTTACGAGTCTAAAGAGGTCATAAAAGGCATATCCCTTGAGGTTAAAAAAGGAGAGACTATTGCTCTTGTAGGAGCGTCTGGAAGTGGCAAATCTACTATCGCAGATCTTGTCTCACGCTTTTATGACATTGATAGTGGACATATAATCATCGATGGACACGATATACGTGAATATAACTTATCTAATTTAAGAAACATTATAGGTACAGTCTCTCAAGATGTGTTGTTGTTTAACGATACCATAGAGCAAAATATAAGGCTTGGACGTCTCAATGCTACTAAAGAAGAGATTATCGCTGCTGCTAAGGTGGCTAATGCGCATGAGTTTATTATAGATACCGAAAATGGCTATCAAACAAATATAGGTGATAGAGGAGTGAAACTGTCGGGTGGTCAACGTCAAAGGTTGAGCATAGCACGTGCTGTGCTCAAAAATCCGGATATTCTTATCTTAGATGAGGCTACTTCTGCCTTAGATACGCAAAGTGAAAAATTGGTTCAAGACGCTTTAGATTCGCTTCTTGAAAATAGAACTTCCGTTATCGTTGCACATAGGTTGAGCACCATACAAAATGTAGATAGGATCTATGTTATAGATGATGGACATATAGTAGAAAGTGGCACTCACAGGGAGCTTATAGATCTTGGAGGTTATTACAAAACGCTCATAGATATGCAAAAGCTATAAAAATATGTTTTTATGTTAAAAACTTCATATAAAATAGTCATCTCGATTTTCTTCTTCATGGTTCTTTTCCAATCATGTAAGAGGCTTAGTTTTGATGATGATCCCAATATAATTGCTAAAATAGGGGATGAAAAACTCTATAAAACAGATGTAGAGCAGATGATAAAAACGGCTCTTTCACCACAAGACTCATTGTCTTTTATGGCTGATTATGCTGAGATGTGGATAAAAAGAGAACTTAAAAGGCAAAATGCGGAGGAATATTTCACAGATAAGACTATTGAAAAGATGGTCGATGAATATCGTGCATCTCTCCTTACATACAAATATGAACAACGTTATACATCTACTGTAAACGATGTGGTTACCACAAATGAGGTGTCCGATTTTTATAATTCTAATAAAGAGAATTTTCTTTTGTCTACACCAATGGTAAAGGCAAGGGTTTTGCGTATTCCCTCAAACTATAAAAACCGCAGGTTCATAACTCAAAAAATGAAATCTGATGGTGATGATGCAATGCTTGATGTTGTATCTATGGCGGATAAAGATGCCCTTCAGCTATACGATTTTACAAAGAAATGGCACTATTTTGATGAGGTTATCGAATATATGCCCTTTGTAAATAATAATAGCAGCATGGATTCTTTCCTTGAAAACAACAAAAATTTAGAAGTTAGTAGTTCCGATTATGTATATATCCTAAGTATCTATGAATACAAAAAGACAGGTAGCGTAATGCCGGTAGAGTTTTTGGAAGAGCAGATAAGAAAGATTATCCTTAACGATCGTAAGATGAAGATATTAAATCACATTGAAGATAGTCTTTATAAAGCAGCCATAGATGATAAAAGTGCCTATAATCGCTTTTTGGAAGATACAACGATAATAAAGAAAATGAATAATGAGAAAAAATAAAGTTCAATATATAGTCCTTAGCTGCATAGCTTTGTCTTTACTTCTTTTAACAGTCCCTAAAATTGGAGCTCAAGAGAAAAAAGTGTTCTTGGCGGATAAGATTATCGCTGTTGTGGGAGATCAGATGATATTGTTCTCTGACTTTATCATGTCACAAGAATATTACAAATATGAAAATCGTATTCCGTCTTCAGATGTATTGTCTGAAGACGAGAAAACAGAATTGTTATCTCAAATGCTTCTTGTGAAGTTGATGGCTACACAAGCACGTATCGACTCAATTGACATCTCTGGTATAGACATAGAGTCGCAAATAGACGAGCGTCAAGAGATGATGGTTGAGCAATATGGATCTATGGGAGCTGTTGAAAAGTTGCGTGGGAAACCGATGTTTCTTATACGTGACGATTTAAGAAAACAGATTGAGGAGAACATCCTTGCCGATGAAATGCGTAATAAAGTGGTGTCAGATGTCTCTGTAACCCCTGCTGAGGTGCAAAGGCTTGTTAAAAAGTTGGGCGAAGATAAAATACCTCTTATTCCTGTTCAATATAGCTATTCTCAAATATTAAAAAAAGCACCTTCTACATCTGCCGATAAAATGGCTATAAAAGAGAAGTTGCTTGGATATAGGGAGAGGGTGCTCAATGGGGATAACTTTGCTGCTTTGGCTCGTATGTATTCGGACGATGAAGGATCTGCCATTAGAGGTGGTGATATGGGTTATCAATCTCCAAAATCTCTTGTTCCTGAGTTTTCCGATGCTATGGTATCGCTGCAAAAAGGTCAAATATCGACTGTCGTTGAGACAGAGTATGGACAACACATAATAGAACTTATCGATAAAAAAGACGATAAATACAGAACAAGACATATCCTTATAAGAGAGAAATTCACTATAGATCAGCTTGATAAGGCTATTAAAGAGCTTGATAGTATAGCTAACGTGATAAGAACAGGAGAGGCTACTTTTACCGATATGGCACGTAAATATTCGGATGATGACATTTCAAAACACAACAAAGGTCGTGTGGTAAACGATTCTAAAGAGTTATATATGGGTCTACGTTCTAAGACAGACCGATTTTATGTAGACGAGTTGAAAACAGACTATAATGTGTTGAAAGATATGAAAGTAGGCGATGTGAGTTCTGCTTTTCAAGGATATGACAATTCTGGGAATGTAATATGTAAGATCATAAAATTGGATCGTATAATTCCCGAACATAAAGCCACGATTGATGGTGACTATACCACTATGGTAGACCTTGTTATCAACAATCGTAAACAAGAAGTTCTTAACACATGGATTAATGAAAAGGTAAAAACATTATATCTTCGTATTGAAGAACCATATAAAAGTTATAATTTTAAAGATATAAACTGGATTAAATAAGTACTTAAGGTGCTGAAATATCTATGACAATAAGAAAAACATTATCTATAATACTAATACTTATAACTACCGTTGTCTTTCCTCAAAATAAGACAACGGTTGATTATATTTCAGATGTCACTCGTCTTGTAAAACAAGGAGACTCTACCGTTATCAAACTTATAGGTCATGTGGCATTTTACCACAATGGTGCTTTTATAACTTGTGATAGTGCATATCGATATAGTGAACGTAAGATTGAGGCTTTGGGAAATGTCATAATTAACCAAAATGAGCTTAATATATATGGCGATCAAGTGCTCTATGACGGTGAGACAAACATAGCTCAAATCTTTTCCCCTCTTATCAAAGCTATTGATAATGATGCTGTTATGTATTCACGAGACATGGTCTTTAATACAGACACACAGATAGGTCAATATTCTAATGGAGCTACAATTACGCAAGGTGATAAAAACACAATGGAGTCCAAAGATGGTTTTTATTATGCTAAAACCAAAGATGTATCTATGCGTAACTATGTCGAGATAGACAGCGAGGATTACCAAATGTCTAACGAGGAGCTTTGGTTTAACATGACCACCGAAAGGGTCGATTTTAATGTCGTGACCAACATATGGAGTAAAGACGGCAAATATCTACGTTCTGACAAAGGAAATTACGATAAGGCAAATAAAATATATAACTTCGAGAGCAACTCCTATATCTTATCTCCGGAGCAAGAGGGATGGTCTGATACTATGGTATATTATAGCAATATAGATGAGCTACTTATGCGTCGTGACATACAACTTGTTGATACCGTACAAAGGATGATGACCTTTGGTGATTATGGTTATTATTGGAATAAAACCAAGCACGTGATAATGACCAAACGCCCATCTGTACTTATATATGGAGAAGATCCCGATCAAGATAGTGTTTATATATCTTCGGACACCCTTTATGTGCGTCCATTCCTCGATAAGATACCTTCAAAACATACCTTAGACTCTTTGCATATGGCAGACTCTCTGCATCGTGAGGATAGCATTCATAGATATTTCTTACATCAAGATAGTGTGTCACAAGACTCTGCCTTTAGGGTGCAAGTTATGCGTGATAGTATTCTCCTTAAAGAGTTGCGAGATATGATCTTTAGCTATGGCTATGATAGTACTACAACGAATGCTCTTGCTTCAGATCAAGTATTACGTCGTGAGTACCTCTCTTTAGATGCAAAAACAGGCAAATATAGTGTTAGTGATACTACTAAATTGCGTATAATAGGTGACTCATTGAAAGTTATGTATTTTAATAACTTACATCTAACAGCAAATAAAAATATAAGGCTTTTTAAAAGAAGTGAGCTAAGTCGAGAAATAGTGTCAGGGTTGTCGTTACAAGAGATAGACACCATCTTCTCTCCTAACGATATATTTAAGCTTAAAAAGCCTCATTATAAAGATCTAAGCAAAGGGGCTATTAAGGCTATTAAAAGCCGTATAAAGGCGTTTAAAGTTATATATGCCGACTCTTTGAAAAAGGCGAGACGAGAGGAGAGGGCGCAACGTATGTATGGGTGGCTTGAGAAAGAGTATTTCCCTGTTGACACAACAGCTATCGACAGCACCGTTAAAAAAGACACTACCATACTTGAAGATAAAATAACCATTGTAAATACTCCAGACTCTTCGGACTATCTTGTAAAAGCAATACGTAACGCAAAGATCTTTAAAAAAGACGTTCAAGGAGTTGGTGATACTATCATCCTCGAAACGGTAGACTCTACAAGCACTATTATGGGTCGTGAGGCTGTGATGTGGAATGAGGATAACCAAGTAACAGCCAAACGTATGAGGTCTTATACTGAAAATGGGGAGATTACACGTAGTAGGCTTTTTGATAATCCAATTGTTTCGCAACACGTTGAAAGAGACCTTTATAACCAACTTACAGGTGATTATATGGATGCTCTTTTCCGTGACCAAGCGATGTATAAGCTTGTTGTTAATAAAAATTCGGAAGCTCTATTTTATCATCAAGATAAAGACTCAATAGATAATGAGGAGTATGTAGATGCCTTTGTACATACAACTTCTAAAAATATGATTATCGATTTGGATAGCAGTCAGATAGTACGTATAAAATGGATCTCAGACATTTCAACAGCAACTTACCCAATAGAAAAAGTCCCTGCTGATGTGACGCAAAAACTTCCAGATTTTGTTTGGTATGACACTATAAGACCAAAGAAAATAGAAGTCTTTGATAGGGTAGTTAGGCCTTCAGAGCGTAAAGAAGTCGATAAAATTAAAAAACCTTTATTCCCTATTACATTACAAATAAACGATGAGAAGAAAAGGCTTATCCAACAAGGATGGAAAGACAGAACAGACAAAGTTCGTGTAAATAGAAATAACTTTAAAAAATAGATTAATATGAGAAATAGAATAATATCACCATCATTTTTATCTGCTGATTTCCTAAATTTGGAAAGAGATGTAACAATGATTAATAAAAGTAATGCTGAGTGGATACACTTAGACATTATGGACGGTGTTTTTGTGCCTAATATATCATTTGGTCTACCTGTGGTAAAGGCTATAAGAAGTGTTACAAAAAAGGTGTTAGACGTTCATCTAATGATCGTTGACCCCGATAAATATATAGATGCTTTTGCAAATGCAGGAGCCGACTACCTTACTGTTCATGTTGAAACTACAACACATCTACACCGTACCCTTCAAGCAATAAAAGCCAAAGGTATGAAAGCAGGTGTCTCGCTAAATCCTCATACTCCACTCTCTTCTATTGAAGAGGTGATCACAGATATAGATCTTGTTTTGCTTATGAGTGTAAATCCTGGATATGGAGGACAATCGTTTATTGAACATAGCATAGACAAGGTTAAACGTCTTAAGAAGATGATTGTTGACAATAACGCTTCGACGCTCATAGAGATAGACGGTGGTGTGAGTCTCAAAAATGCAAGAACGCTTTTCGATGCAGGGTGTGATGCTCTTGTTGCCGGAAGTGCTGTTTTTGGTTCCGACAATCCGAGTGAAACAATAGATAAACTGTTGAATTGCTAAATGGTAATAGTAGATAACGTAACAGTCTCTTATGCTGGGTGGGACTTATTTAAAAATATAACTTTTATAGTTAACGATAACGATAGGATAGGTCTTGTTGGCAGAAACGGAGCAGGAAAAACCACTCTTCTAAAACTCATAATAGGGCAGCAAGTTCCTTCTTCTGGGCATATATCTATTGGTGGCGGTAGTACTATCGGATATTTGCCACAACACATGAACATCAAAGATGGCAAGAATGTGTATGAAGAGGCGGAAGAGGCTTTTTCAGAGTTGTTAACTCTCGAAAAGGATATTGAAGAGGTTAATAAGTCGCTTCAAAGTAGAGAAGATCACCATTCTGCGGATTACCTTAAACTTATAGAAAAGCTAAATACCTTAAACGACAGATACCACATTTTAGAAGGAGGCAACAGAATAGCCGAAATAGAAAAGACTCTTTTAGGACTTGGGTTTAAAAGGAGTGACTTATGTAGGCCTACAAGTGAGTTTAGTAGTGGTTGGCGTATGCGTATAGAATTAGCTAAAATACTATTGCGTAAGCCAAATGTGATGCTTTTAGATGAGCCTACCAACCACTTAGACATAGAGTCTATACAATGGTTGGAAGATTATCTTTCTAAATATAAAGGTGCTGTGGTGCTTATTTCCCACGACAGGAAATTTCTTGATACGGTCACAAATCGTACGGTTGAGATAATATTAGGTGATTTTCACGATTATAGCGTTCCTTATAGCAAATATGTAGTGTTGCGTAAAGAACGTATGGAACAGCAAAGAGCTACTTTTGTGAACCAACAAAAGATGATTAAAGACACTGAGGATTTTATTGAGCGTTTCCGATATAAGGCAACAAAGTCTAATCAAGTTCAGTCTCGTATAAAACAACTTCAGAAGATTGATTTGGTGGAGATGGAAGTTGAAGATAACGCCGCTATCAATATACGCTTTAATACCGCTCCACGTTCAGGTAACATAATCGTTGAAGCCAAAGGCGTGGGTAAGAGCTTTGGCGATAAACATATCTTTAGTGGATGTGAGATGATTGTTGAAAGGGGAGAGAAGATTGCTTTTGTGGGGCGTAATGGAGAGGGTAAAACCACTATGGCACGTATGATAGTTGGTGAGATAGAAGCTTCACGTGGAACGCTTAAGATAGGACATAACGTACAAATAGGCTATTATGCACAAAACCAAGAAGCGTTAATAGACGGTGAGATAACAGTCTACGACACTCTTGATAAAGTTGCCGTTGGTGATATAAGAACACGTCTAAGGGATATTTTAGCGTCTTTCCTTTTTCGTGGTGAGGATATAGACAAAAAGGTAAAGGTGCTCTCTGGGGGAGAGCGTTTTCGTCTCGCTATGGCAAAGTTGATGCTTGAGCCACATAACGTTCTTGTATTAGATGAGCCTACCAACCACATAGATATGCGTTCAAAAGATATATTAAAGGAGGCTTTGAGCAAGTTTGAGGGCACCGTAATCCTTATCTCTCACGATAGGGAGTTTCTTGATGGCTTGGTAAATAAAGTGTTTGAGTTTAGAGATGGGGTAGTAAAAGAGCATATTGGTGGGATATACGACTTCCTACAAAAGCGTAATATGGAGATCTTAGATGAGCTTAACATAAAAAATGTAATCGAGAACTCAGAGGTTAAAAGTAACGAAAATAAACTCTCTTATTTAGAGCAAAAGGAGAAGGAAAAGGCTGTTCGTAAGGCTGCAAACGACCTAAAGAAGACAGAAGACAGCATAGATAAATACGAAAAAGAAATTGCCGAACTCGATAAAAAACTTGCCGAACCACTAAAATACGGCATCGATATAAACGACAATTCCTTTTTTGAGAAGTATGAAAAATTAAAAAAAGAGCTTGACAATTTATTAGAGCTTTGGGAAAAACAAAGTAGTTTATAAATAAAACAATTGATATGGAAGAATTAGTGTTTGGCGTAAGACCTGTTTTAGAGGCAATAGAAGCTGGTAAACAGATTGATAGAGTCTTTATAAGGCAAGGGGCAGATACGCCTCATATAATGCAAATAATGGCCTTATGTCGTGAGAAAGATATAGTAGCACAGTTCGTTCCTGTGGAAAAGCTAAATAGACTTACAAGAAATAACCATCAAGGTGTAATTGCTCAGGTGTCTCCGGTTGAATATTTTGAAATAGAAGACATTTTAGAAAAAGTTCTTAGAAGCGACAAAACGCCTCTTATAGTTCTTATGGATAGCATCACAGACATACGTAACTTCGGGGCTATTGCCAGAAGTTGTGAGTGTGCAGGTGTTGATGCTCTAATTATGCCAAAGAAAAATTCAGCTCCTGTAAATGGAGATGCTGTAAAGAGCTCTGCTGGGGCGTTAAATCTAATCCCAATATGTAGGGTAGGTAGCATTCGTAATACCTTAAAGCTCTTGGCTGATCAAGGATTGACAATTGTCGCTGCTACAGAAAAGGCTGAAAAAGTAATATATGACGCTGATTTGACAAAACCTATGGTGCTTGTTATGGGTTCTGAAGATAAAGGTATTTCACGTGAAGTATTAAAGATGTGTGATGTTACGGTATCAATCCCTATGATTGGCAAGACAGAGTCTCTAAATGTATCTGCTGCTGCTGCTGTAATCCTTTTTGAGACTTTGAGACAACGCCGATAGGAGGAAAGAAATAAAATAATGAAGAAAGAAGAAAATAAGGTTTATGTTGTTGCACGTGGTAATAGGCGTATACGTATTACCTTAGGGCTCACGATCCTTTTTCTTATCTTTATTGTCCCTATTGCTTTTGCCAAGCTATCGCCATTAAGCCATAACTATAAATCAGTCAAGGCTGAGGTTTCTGTGCCTTTTGATGAGAAACACATCACGAAGTTTCTCGAATTGCCATATATTGCCGATTCTACATATCTTATATCTTGTAAAGCAGGACGTTATACATCTCTTTATTCTCCAAAAGACAAACAGTCGTTATGGGTTGCATACCTATTAACCCAAAAAGATGTGGCGATAGAGGCTGTTGAACGCAGCAATAATTTTAGAGAATGTCCAACGGTGCTTATGAAAGGCTGGCAAACGGCACAAAGAAGCGATTATAAAGGCTCTTCTTTCGATCGTGGACATTTACTCCCATCAAGAGACAGAGCTCGAACAACGGAGGAAAATAGCTCTACATTCTATTTCTCCAATATCTCACCACAAAGAGCACGTCTAAATAGGGGCGGATGGATGTATCTTGAAAGTTATGTGCGTGAAGTAGCAAAGAAATACGGCTTTGTGTATGTCGTTGTAGGAGTCATTTTCGATAAAAACACAAAAAGTTATATTGGAGAAAATAAAGTTACAATACCAAAATATTTCTATAAAGCGTTATTGACAATGATAGATGGTAAATATGTGTCTGTTGGTTTTATAATGCCTAATAGTGAAGATGTGAAAAGTAATTATATATCATATATAACCTCTGTTAACAATATTGAAAAAGTTACAGGTGTTGACTTATTTACTCATCTTGCCGACTCTATTGAGGAGGCGTGTGAATTACAAAAACAACCATTTAAAATAAATTGATATGAAAAATATTTTTGTTGCATTGCTGTTCCTATCGGCGTTTTATGGTGTTAACGCACAAGAACTAAACATATTAAAATCGCTCGATCGTCCAGACTCTATCCTTAAAAGTAAGGTGGTGGTTAATAATAACGTGTGGATTAACCTTAATGCAAAGGCCGATTATAATGTTTCTGCATATCGAATAAGACTTTTTTTTGATAATGAACAAGATTCTCGTAACATAGCTTATGGTGTAAAAAGTCGTTTTGAGACTGAATTTCCTACAATCCCTGTTAAGGTTGAATATAAAGTGCCTAACTTCATGGTCACAGCGGGTTATTTCTTGACACACGTTGAGGCGACTGCCTTTTTGTCAAAGGTGAATGTCTCATTTCCAAGTGCCTTTATCATACCTGTCGAGGTTCCAATCTCTACTTTTAAAAGAGATATTATCCCTGTAACAACCATAGATATGGTCATCGATTCGACAACAATATTAATAGAAGAAGACGATGAAATACAATAGGTGTGGGAAGAGTGGTTTATTGATGCCAGCAATTTCTTTGGGGTTGTGGCATAACTTCTCTTCACTTATAGACAATTATGATAATGCAAAAGAGATAGTTTTTAATGCTTATGATAATGGTGTTGTTCAGTTTGATCTTGCTAACAATTATGGACCACCGGCAGGTGCGGCAGAAGAGATGTTTGGTCGTATCTTAAAAGACGGATTTTCTACTTATAGAAATAAAATATTAATAACCACAAAGGCAGGACATACCATGTGGGAGGGTGTTTATGGTGATTGGGGTTCTCGAAAACATCTTATCGCAAGTTGTGACGAGAGTTTAGAGCGTCTTGGGGTGAAATATGTAGATATATTTTATAGCCATCGTTACGATCCTCAAACCCCTTTAGAGGAGACTATGCGTGCTTTAGACCACATAGTTAGAAGTGGTAGAGCTTTATATATAGGACTTTCAAAATATCCAGTAGACAAGATGCGTGAAGCATTGGTGTTGCTCGATCAAATGGGCACTCCTGTTATTGTAGACCAACAAAAATACTCACTTTTGGTACGTAAACCAGAAAGTGAGCATTTAGATTTTCATTCGGAGTCGGGGCTTGGCTTTGTGAGCTTCTCTCCGCTTGCACAAGGACAACTTAGTGAGCGTTATTTAAATGGTATTCCTCTTTCTTCACGTGCGGCAAAGGAAACAGGCTTTTTGCAGGAACAAGAGGTGCATCAAAACATGGATAAAGTGTTGGCTCTAAAAGAAATTGCCAATTGCCGTAATCAAACTCTTTCTCAAATGGCTCTTTCTTGGCAGTTGCGTGATGATAGGGTAACGTCTGTTATCATTGGAGTTAGTCGTCTTGAACAATTAACGCAAAATTTAAAGGCTTTGGACAACCTTAGCTTTACGCAAGAAGAACTTCAAAAGATCGATGCTATAACCCTATAACACAACTTCTCCGCTCTCTGCAAGCATCTTCTCGCCTAACTCACGAAGTTTAAATTTCTGTATCTTTCCGCTTGCTGTTTGTGGAAAATCATCTACAAAAAACACATAGCGTGGGTTCTTATACCTTGCAAGTTTGCCACGACAAAATAGCTTTATATCTCCTTCTTTCAGTGAAGATGCTTCATGTAGTTGTATGAATGCTGCTACGTGCTCTCCATATAATTTGCTGGGAAGACCTACCACCTCAACATTTTTTATCTCTGCTTTTTGTCTAAGTAAGTTTTCTATCTCACGTGGATATATGTTTTCTCCACCACGAATAATCATATCTTTAAGTCGTCCTGTAACCCTTACATATCCGTCTTTGTCCATTGTTCCGAGATCACCAGAGTGTAGAAATCCGTTTTTGTCGATTACATCGGCTGTTGCTTCAGGGTCGTTATAATATCCTTTCATTATGTTGTATCCTCTACAACATAACTCTCCTATCTCTCCGCAAGGGACTTCTTCGCCTGTTGAAGGGTCTAATACACGAACTTCTATGTTAGGAAGCTCTTTTCCGACCGTTGTAGCCCTTATTTCGGCGCTGTCGGTGTGACGTGTCGCTGTCATGCCCGGAGAGGCCTCAGTGAGCCCATAAACGCTTATTATGTCTTTTACGTGCATCTTCTCCATAACATCTTTCATGGTTTCAATAGGGCAGAGTGCACCAGCCATGATCCCAGTACGTAGAGATGTGAGGTCGAACATACTAAACATAGAGTGGTTAAGCTCTGAAATAAACATTGTAGGTACTCCATATATAGCTGTGCAACGTTCTTTTTGAACTGAGGCGAGTGCTTTTAAAGCGTCAAAATCTTCAAGCATCACCATTGCTGCACCGTGAGTAATGATAGCACATACGGCAAGCACACATCCAAAACAGTGAAACAGTGGCACGCAAGTCATTAATTTATCTTGGTCTGTATAGTTGAGACATTCGCCAACCGAATTACCGTTGTTAAGTATGTTGTAGTGGGTAAGCATAACCCCTTTTGGGAAACCTGTTGTCCCAGAGGTAAATTGCATATTCACAACGTCGTGACAGTCAACAAGGTCTTTAGCTTTATTAAGCATATCGTTGCCTAAGGCAGCTCCAAGATGCTGAAGTTCAGCACTGTTATACATACCTTTATATTTCTCATGACCTATGTAAATAACGTTTCTTAGAGCAGGAAATTCTGCCGAAGAGAGCTCGTCTCGTTTTGATATTTTTAGCTCTGGTACCAATTGATACATAATATCAATATAGTCTGTGTCTCTATATCCATCAATAATGCAGATCGTGTGTATGTCTGCTTTTTTCATTATATATCTTAACTCAGGCAGTTTGTAACTTGTGTTTACAGTTACCAAGACAGATCCTATGCGTGCTGAGGCAAACATTAAGGTCATCCAATCTGGAATATTAGATCCCCAAACCCCTATTTTATCCCCTTTTGATACGCCGATATGCAAGAGTGCTTTGGCGATGTTATTTACTCTTTCGTTGAATGCAGCATAAGTAAAACGTAAATTACGGTCTGCATATATAAGAAAATCGTTGTTTGGTCTCTCCGCTACATTCTTTTCCAAGATAGAGCCGAGAGTATGATTTATTAGTTCCATAGATTGTACTTTTTTGATTAATAAACGATATTATAGTCTATAATGTGTGGCCAAGATTTTAGATCCTCCTTTGACCATAGATTTCATGCAATGTGGAATTAAAGAGTCGAAATATATAGTATCTCCCTTTTCCAGCAATGTAGACTTGTCTCCGTAATGAAATTCGATTTTGCCTTCAATTATATATATAAACTCTTCACCTTCATGCGATTGAAGAGCATTTGTGTCAAGTTCTTCATCACTTACATTAATAAGATAAGGATCCATGTTCCTATTAGGCTTTGTGGTCATGGCTTGATAAGATAGGTTTTTTGTGTGTATCCTATTTGTTGTGCTATATGAATTGTTACAAGAAAGAGTCTCGTCGTGTCTTACAACAGAGATTGGTTGTATGTCGGTTCCATCTAAAAGAGTGCCTACTCTTATCCCTAAGGCTTCACAAATACGTACTGTTATTTGTATAGATGGGTTTGTGATATTGTTTAATATTTCTAAAAGTTGATCTGTTGTGATATTGCTTTTTAATGCTAATTCCTCAATGCTCATTTTCGCTTCTTCAAGCAGTGTCTTGAGCTTCGAGCCAATAAATTCATTCATATATGATGTGTTATTAGTCCTTTTAATTAATTTTGTATGCAAATATAGCTATACAGAAAGTTAGAGATAGTCTTTATTCTTAATTTTACATTATGTCTAACATCGTTAATGTAGCTGATAAAAGGTTGTTGTTTAGCTGTTTGTAGGTAATAAAATTATTATTTCCAAAATATTAAATATGTCAAAAAAGATATATACATGGGGTGATGAGAGGCGTTTTAACAGTTATTCCAAATATTTTAAGCGTCTTTTTAGTGAAAGAGTTCAGAAAGTTACAATAGATGCCGGATTTACTTGTCCCAATCGAGATGGCTTGGTGGGAGTTGGAGGTTGTACCTTTTGCAATAATGAGGCTTTTACGCCCTCTTATTGTGTTAAGACAAAACCTGTCCCTCAGCAAATAGCTGAGGGACAGGAGTTTCACGCAAATCGTTATCGCCATTCATCAAAGTTTTTGGCCTATTTCCAATCTTATTCGAATACATATAAGCCTCTTGATGAGTTAAAACGCATATATGAAGAGGCACTCTCATGTGATGGTGTGGTAGGGCTTGTTATAGGCACACGTCCCGATTGTGTAGATGAGGAGAAATTAGATTATTTTGCTGAGCTTTCAAAAAAGTGTTATCTTATTATCGAATATGGAGTGGAGTCATGTTATAACGATACTCTAAAGGCGATAAACAGAGGACATACCATTGAAAAGTCGGTGTGGGCAATAACAGAGACCGCTAAGCGTGGAGTACACGTTGGAGCTCATTTTATATTAGGATTGCCGGGAGAGAGTCGCTCTCAGATGATAGAGCAGGTAAATCTTATCAATACTTTACCTTTAGATACCATAAAATTTCACCAATTACAGCTTTTTAAAGGTACAGCTATGGCACGCCAATATATGGAAAACCCAGATCTGTTTACCTTTTTTGAAAGAGACGATTATATAGATTTTTTTATTGAAATATTGACAAGGCTACGTCCAGATGTTGTTGTTGAGCGTTTTGCAGGCGAGGCACCGCCACGTTTCCACATAAATAAAGGATGGGGCTTAATTCGTAATGATGAGCTTATTGTGCTGCTTGAAAAGCGGCTTGAGACCTTAGATTTATATCAAGGATGTAGGTTGGATAGTTCTATTTGAGGTATTTTAAGATTGTGGCAGGGATGAATTTTGTGATGTCGCCTTTATGAGCGAAAATCTCCCTCACGGTGCTTGACGATATGTCGTCATATTCTTGTTTTGAGAATAAAAGCACTGTCTCTATCGAATTATCAAGCGTTTTGTTGACACTGGCGATGCGGTGTTCGTATATATAATCATCTATGTCTCTAACACCACGAACAATAAAACGAATGTTGTTATCTCGGCAAAATGTAGTTGTCAAACTATCGTAAGATGTTACTTTTACTCTTGACTCAGAGGCAAATAGCTCTTTTATCGAAGCTACTCGATCTTCGATTGACATAAATTCTTTTTTGTTGATGTTAACCCCTATTGCGATTACAACCTCATCAAAAAGCAACAATGATTTTTCAACAATAGAGTAGTGCCCTATTGTGAAAGGGTCGAATGAACCCGCATATACAGCACGTTTTGGTATCATAGATATAGTTCTAAAAGCCCCTCAGGAAGAGAGAACATTATTTTTTTTGTTTCTTGGTCTACCTCCTCAATAATATCGTCTGAAGCAGGTATATATATATGGTTTCCTTTTATCTCGGCACCAAAGAGAGGGTTTAGGTCATTATCTATAAACTCTGTTATAACCCCTTCTGTTCCTGTTTTTGTATCTGTAAATGAATATCCTACTATGTTTTCGAAATATAGCTCATCGTCATTGTCGTCCTCTTCGGTCTCAAAGGCTACAAATTCGCTTCCTATGAGTTCTAAAGCACGGTATTCAGAGTCTATATCGTCAAATATAGCAATAGCTTTGGTGTTTCCTCGACGTTCAAAAAAAGACAAAAATAAAGGAACCGTTAATCCGTTAATAATAGCGAATATCGGTTCCTTTTTATTTACCTCATCAGGAAATGTGTCATAAAGTCGAAGAATAACCTCACCATTAAGTCCAAAAGTCTTTACAGCTTTGGCTATTTTAACCGACACGGTTTTCATGATAAGTTGAGCTAAAGCTTATTGAACAGATGCTTGATCAGCAGCAGCTTCTTGATCGATCACTTCAGCAGGTGCTTCAGATTCTTCAATTGCGTTTGCTTGAGCATTTTTTGCAGCTATGGCAGCAGCTTTTGCAGCGTTAACCTTCATTTCAGCAGCAAGACGAGCTTCTTTGTCAGTAGATATGTCTTTTGCTAATTTTGAAGCAACGGCAGAATTTTGCTTTTGCTTTTCTTGAAGCCATTTTTCAAAGCGTACTTCAGCTTCTTCAGCTGTGAAAGCTCCTTTTTTGACACCACCAAGAAGGTGTTTTTTCATCATCACACCAGCTCTTGAAAGGATAGTGCGACAAGTGTCTGTTGGTTGAGCACCATTGCCAAGCCAAGTAAGGGCTTTGTCGATAGATAACTCAACGGTAGCAGGATTAGTGTTAGGATTGTAAGTACCAATCTTCTCAATAAATTTACCATCACGTGGTGATCTGCTGTCTGCGGCTACGATAAGATAAAAAGGATAATTCTTTTTACCGTGACGTGCCAATCTAATTTTTACGGGCATTTTTAATTTTTTTAAGTTAGTGAATGCTTGTCTATTATTCTAAATAGACCGTGCAAAGATAAATATTTATTTAATAGAAACAAATATATTTATATCTTTACAGAAATTTATAATCTTATGGCTCACCAACATACCCACAATCATACTCATAATCACACCACAAAGAATATAGCGGTAGCTTTCTTTATGAACTTGTTGTTTGCTGTAATAGAGCTTGTCGGAGGGCTCCTTACAAACAGTATAGCTATATTATCAGATGCTTTGCATGACTTTGGGGATAGCCTCTCTTTGGCTCTTGCGTGGTATCTCGAAAAGGTGTCTAAGCGTAATACAACACAAAAATACTCATATGGATTTAAACGGTTCTCTCTTTTAGGAGCTATCATAAATTCGCTTATTCTTCTTGTTGGTTCTCTCATAGTTATCTATGAAAGTGTAAATAGACTTATAAATCCTCAAGAAGTGGAGGCGGCAGGTATGTTTTGGCTGGCAATATTTGGTGTTGCGGTCAATGGATTTGTCTTTCTACGTTCACGCAAAAGCAATAGTCTTAATGAAAGGGTAGTGGCGCTTCATTTTTTAGAAGATGTTTTAGGATTGGTTGCTGTTTTAATAGCAAGTGTGGTTATGATGTTTGTGGAAATACCAAAATTAGACTCATTCCTATCCATCGCAATTTCAATATATATACTATATAACATTTACCATAACCTAAATAGTTCGATAAGGGTTATATTACAAGAAGTTCCTTTTGGGATCGATATCCCAAAGATAAAAAAAGAAATTTCTTTAATTAAAGGTGTTGCAAAGGTTGGAGACGTACATCTTTGGTCTTTAGATAGTGAATATAATATAGGCAGCGTGATGGTGGTTGCCGATGAAAACATAACATCTCTTACCGATGCCTATGGTGTTGTGAAAGAGGTGCGTGAAGTCTTGAAAAAACACGATGTTGACCATACCACAATAGAGATAGAACCTTTTGATGCCGAATGTGAGTTGCTATGCCCTATCGACAAAGCTCATTAAAAATTTGATAGTGTCTATGCCGTCTGCCCAATCGTTAAGTGTTGGGCGTTGTGCTGCTCCAAAGGGTATATGCTCTTCTGCTACAATACATTGAAGCTCATCTTTATGATTAGATAAAAACTCATTTTTCTCCTTTTCGTTTTCATAATAGCTATATGTAATCTCGCCCATTGAAGCGTCTAAAATATTAGACTCCCTAAATAAGAAACATCCACAATCTATAAAAGGAGCGTTGGTGATGCTCATAATGGCTTTCTTTTGTGTGTAGCTGTTTGTAAAATGTTGATTGTTAATGGTTTTACCGAGCCAATGTTCTGCTATGCTATTTATCGAGACACCTCGTTTTATCAATAGATGAGATACGTTACGACACCCAAGTCCGAAATATTGAAAAACATCTATCCACAACCCCACTGCCTCTTGTTGTGTTAAAGGATTTGGTATTATCGCAATTGAGGTACGTGAGCCACGTGTAAGAAGAGGTAGAGAGCCGTATTTTTGTTTAAATATAAGGTTGCTGCTGTCGCTGCCCGTTGCTATAACAACGTCAATCTTTGAGTTGTCATTAAGAGTTTCTATCTCAACGCCGTTCTCTTGTAATACCTTTACAACCCATCCCATGAGTGCTTTATCTTTTGATGAAAACTTTACAATAGGGATGCCGTTTAGGATTATTACGCACAAAAGATCGAATATACCAACGAGAGGTATGTTTCCTGCCATTATTAAGGCTATTCTCTTGCCTTTAAGCCCCTTGTTGGAGTATTTGCCAATCCACACATTTAACTTCTCCCTATCGAGCATTTCTGAGCTTATGGCGTTTATGGCAAAACGGATGTTGTCTTTAGTAAACCAAGTGTTATCTTCTATTGCTTGGTTTATTACATCTTGTGGTACGCCTTGTTTAAAAGCCTTGTTAAGGAGTATGATTGGTTCTATGTTAAACATTTTTCATAGCCTCTAATACCATTTTTAGATCTTCAGGGGTGTCTATGGCGTATGTCTTATGGGTTGTTATTGAACACTTTATCCTATATCCATTTTCTAACCAACGGAGTTGTTCTAAGGATTCACATTTTTCCAAATCACCCATTTGAAGTTCTGTTATCTCTCTCAAAACATCTGTCCTATAAGCATATAGACCTATATGTTTATAAAATTGGTGTTCAGCTTGCCATTTATCTTTTTCCGAGCCTCTAATAAACGGTATTGCGCTACGACTGAAATATAGTGCAAACATCTTATTTGAAAGTGTTACTTTGGGTGAGTTAGGGTTGAAAATATCCTCATCTGCCTCAAAAGGCTTTACTAAAGTGGCAATATCGGTCTTTTTATCTAAGAAACAATCTTTAATTTGTTCTAATTGTTGAGGATTTATGAAAGGTTCGTCACCTTGAATATTTACTACAACATCAAATTTTTCGCCTTTTTGTTGTTCTATTTTTTCTAATGCTTCACGACAACGATCTGTGCCATTACGGTGAGAAGTAGAGGTCATAATAACGTTACATCCGTATTGTATTGCTACCTTTTCTATTCTCTTGTCATCTGTTGCAATATACACGTTATCAAATATTTGAGAGGCTTGTTTGTATACTCTTACAACCATAGGAAGTCCGAAAATATCGACTAATGGCTTTCCTTCAAATCGAGATGACCCATAACGAGATGGGATTAGAGCTAAAAATTTTTCCATATATACTTTAATAAGTGGTACAAATATACACAATTTTTTTTTGATTATTAAAATAAGGTATTATCTTTGCAAGGTTAAGAAACTGTTTGAATTGCTATTAAAGGGAATTTAAACATTTTTTAAGTCTTAGATGTTGCATTTCGCATCTCCAAATCAAAAGAATTATTCAAATTTTAATATGCACGAAATATCTGTATTGGATAAAAAGACTATTGTTGAGTTAAGGACGATAGCAAAACAACTTGGTGTTGAAAAACCTACCGTTTTTAATAAAGCGGATCTTATTGAAAAAATTATCGCATCTACTCCAAAGCAGGAGGATAATCCAGCTCCGGAAATTGTAGTTAAGAAAAGTCGTGGACGCATCACTGTTAAACGTGAAAGCCTAAAGCCACGTGTTGAAGTTGTCCCTAATGTTCCTTCTACTGAGGCTTTTGTTAAGCCTATTATAGAGGAAAAGATAGTTGTAAAAGAAAATGTCATTAAGTCTCCTGAGCCTTTTGTAAGAAGGGTTCAAGAACAACGTCATAACAATAACGAACGAGGACCAAGAAGAGATCGTGATGTTAGACAAGATAGACGAAATGGCAATACTGCTACTTCTGCAGCTCCTGTGGGAGATGCCCCTACTGAAGAGGTAAAGAAGAGTGATGAATTTTTTACAACAATCACTTGTGAGGGTGTTTTAGAGGTTATGGCCGATGGATACGGCTTTCTAAGATCATCAGACTACAACTATCTTAACTCGCCGGACGACGTTTATGTGTCGCCTTCACAAATCCGTTTCCACGGTATGAAACAAGGCGATGTCGTTGAAGGAGAGATACGTCCTCAGAAAGATGGAGAGAAATATTTCCCTCTAATTCGTGTAATATCTATCAATGGACTGGAGCCTGAAGCAACACGAGATAGGGTTATGTTTGAGTATTTAACACCAGTATTCCCATTCCAAAAATTTAATCTAACAGGAGGTAAGCATAACAACGCTTCAAATAGGGTTATCGATATGTTTGCACCGATAGGTAAAGGTCAACGTGCTCTTATTGTGGCGCAACCTAAGACAGGTAAGACCATGTTGCTAAAATCAATAGCAAACGCCATAGCAGACAATAACCCAGAGGTATATATGATAGTTCTACTTATCGATGAACGTCCTGAGGAGGTTACCGATATGCAGCGAAGTGTAAATGCTGAAGTTATAGCATCAACATTCGATGAGCAGGCTACACGTCATGTCAAAGTTGCCGAGATGGTGCTTGATAAGGCAAAACGTATGGTTGAGTGTGGTCACGATGTAGTCATCTTATTAGACTCTATTACACGTCTTGCAAGGGCATATAACACTGTTCAACCTGCTTCGGGTAAGGTTCTATCCGGTGGGGTAGATGCCAACGCTCTACACAAGCCTAAACGCTTTTTCGGTGCTGCTCGTAAAACAGAAGAGAAAGGTTCGCTTACAATTATCGCTACAGCTCTTATAGAGACTGGTTCTAAGATGGATGAGGTCATATTTGAGGAGTTTAAAGGTACAGGTAATATGGAGCTTCAGTTAGACAGAAAGATCGCAAATAAACGTATATTCCCTGCCGTAGACATAACAGCGTCAAGTACTCGTCGTGAAGATCTTCTTGTTAACAGTGAAATGCTTAAGAGAACATGGATTTTAAGACGACTTTTGGCTGAACGTAACCCTATTGAGGCAATAGAATTTGTTCAAAAGCTGATGTCTGAATATGAAACAAATGAGAAATTAATCGAAAACATGAACTAACAAATAATTATGTTAAATAGAGTAAAAGATGTAGTACGATATTATATACCTTTTAATGATGGTGATGACATTTCCATATTAGAGTCAACATCACGTCTTCAAGATGTTGCCATAGCGGCAATATTAAAGATATATGATTTAGATCTTTTGGAGTATTTGGAGGAAAATAAAGGGGTAGTAGGGGAGTCAGAACGGCTTAAATTTATAGTTAAAGCTATCCGAAGATATAATATCGATATTTATAAGGAGGCAAAAGATCCTGTTGCTGCCGATAAATTTGTCGCCTTTTATGGAAATCCGAGTAAAGATCGTTTTTAATAATTTTTAATAAATAAAAATAGAAAGAGTCCTAAATTAATTTTTAGGGCTCTTTTTTCATTTTCCCATATTTGAGTACAGATGTACGATCGTGTGTAAATATGGGAAATTTTCAGGTGTTTGGCAGTCCCTCAAACAAAAAATAATTTACCAAAAGTGATGAGTGTGAAAAGACGTTT
>JAVVUK010000011.1:0-27580 GCA_036653215.1 Rikenellaceae bacterium | reverse complement strand
ACAAAGAAGTCTGTAACCCCTACTTCGAGGTTTCCATTGATAGATATGTGACCAATTGAGACCCTTGTCTCTATTTTTTGTGAGGCGAAATCGGCAAGGACGTTAACCACAAAATTCTGCACAAAGTCGACACGAATGGCAATAGATAGCAACAAAGGAATGACAATCATTAAGATTACCACCATCGAGAGGATCTTCGCTATTATCCTAAACGCTTTTCTCATCTGTTATTAAAAAAAATATAACTATATTTGCCCTTACAAAGATAACTATTTATTTTAGTCTTTGTGTTAAGCTTTTCCTATATATTACAAAAAACTAATGAGTACAATTATTTTAGGTATTGAGTCCTCTTGTGACGATACCTCAGCCTCCGTATTGAGAGATACTACATTACTCTCAAACGTTATCGCTAACCAAAGCGTTCACCAAGAATGGGGTGGCGTTATTCCTGAGCTTGCCTCAAGAGCGCACCAACAAAACATCGTCCCTGTGGTGCATAAAGCACTCTCGGATGCTAATATAACCATTGACGATGTTGACGCAATAGCCTTTACAAGAGGTCCCGGACTGTTAGGGTCACTCCTTGTTGGGGTGTCTTTTGCTAAAGGACTCGCTCTTGCCAAAGACATTAAACTCATAGAGGTAAATCACCTCCTTGCACATATATTAGTACATTTTGTGGATAAGGTAGACCAAGAAATTAAACATCCGCCATTTCCTTTTCTTTGTCTTTTAGTTTCGGGAGGACATACACAAATCGTGCTCATGAAGTCGCAACTCGATATGGAAATCATAGGAGAGACTATTGATGACGCTGCTGGTGAGGCTTTCGACAAATGTGCAAAAGTGATGGGACTCCCTTATCCTGGAGGTCCAGTGGTCGATAAGTTGGCTCAAGAGGGTGATCCTCATGCTTTTAATTTCGCTAAGCCCTCGATCAAAGAATTTGACTTTAGCTTTAGTGGGCTTAAGACTTCTTTTCTTTATTTTCTGCAAGATCGGGTCGCTGAAGACAAAGATTTTATTGAGAAAAACAAGGCCGACCTATGTGCTTCTTTGCAACGTACGATAGTGGAAATATTGATGAAAAAGCTTATCAAGGCAACTCAAGAATATGACATCAAAGAAGTGGCAATTGCTGGAGGCGTTAGTGCTAATAGTGGTTTGCGCAACGCCATCATAGAAACAGGTGAAAAAAGAGGTTGGAATACCTATGTCCCCGAATTTAAATTTACGATGGATAATGCGGCTATGGTTGCCATAGTGGGATATTACAAATATAACAACAACGAATTTACAGATATGAGTGTCTCTCCAGTGGCACGTCACGCACAACTATAATGAAAAACGGAACATATTTTATAACAGGAATAGATACTGATGCAGGCAAGAGCTTTGTGACAGGTATATTAGCAAAAAGATGTATGGCAGAGGGTAAAAAGGTAATTACCCAAAAGTTTGTACAGACTGGTGGAGACGATTTTGGTGGCAAGTCGATAGATATTGATATTCATCGTAAAATAATGAATGTAGGTATGTTGCCACGTGATTTAGACAACACCACAGCACCTCTGATCTTCAAATACCCTGCTTCTCCTCATCTTGCAGCCGAGATGGATGGACGTGAGGTAGATGTTGCCGTTGTGGAACGTTCTCGTAAGATCCTTGAGAGCGAGTTCGACGTGGTCTTAGTGGAAGGAGCTGGTGGACTTGTTGTTCCTTTGAAAGACAATTATACGACACTCGACTATATTGTAGAGAGCGGTCTCCCTATCATTGTTGTTACTTCAGGCAAATTAGGAAGCATAAATCATACTGTCTTAACTCTTGAGGTGGCTCTCTTGCGAGGTGTTAAAGTTGCTGCTGTTGCCTATAATCACTTTTTTGACGACGACCAGAAGATAAGTAATTCTACACATCAATATATCAAAGAGTGGATTGAAACAAAAATTCCAGAGTGTGAATTAATAGACATAGAAAAGATAAACATAGCTTTATAGGTATGAATGCCGACTTAGTCTTAACGCCAATATTGTGTTATCTTTTTGAAAAGCACAATCAATATAAAGATCTTATAAAGTTGGTTGACGGCAGAGAAATTACCATTATCGACAGTGGTCATATCGGAGAATATAGCAACATATACTATAACGTCATAGTTGAGGTTGATGGTCTGCAACAAATGGTGAGGACAGCTATCTTTTACGACAGTGAAAGTTGGCTCAATTGGCAAAAGGGGAACTCTGATGTGGCGCAAACAATAGGCATGGTTGTGGTGGCAGAGGAGAAAGACGACATTGATCGTTACTCCACCCATAGCCTGTTATGCGTAAAATGTTCGGTGCCTTATCTCTTACATGAAAGGCTGTACGAGATTATAGCTGCCGATGGTTCTCTTTGTGGAGGCTATCTAAGCAAGATGGATAACTTAAGTTCCTTCGAGATTTTTTACCGTTATGCCATAGAGAGGATGGAGGCAAAACACGATAAGGTATTGTCTTTTTACCAAGAGACGGGTGGATGTATGAGGGATGCCTTTGTTGCTACAATTTTCGATTCTATTGAGATACAAAAGAAAAGGAATAGGAAAAATTTCAATACTCTAATTCGGAATATCGGTTACGACACTTTACTCAAAAATCTAAATACGGTAGAAGAAGTTGAGGCTCTTCTCTTTGGTGCTGCCGGGATGTTTAATCGTTGTAAAAGACACGATGGACATACCGAAAAGCTTCTCAAGTTGTATTTAGATATGAAACGTAAATATTCAATATTGGAAATAGGAGGTCATCTATGGGACTATTCTACCATATCCCCAGAAAACAACCTACATATTGTCTTTGCTCAACTTGCAGCAATAATAATCAACACAAAAGATATACTATCTCATCTTGATCAAGGGATTACATTAAAAGATCTTTACGCATTTGTTTCATGTGAAACACACACGTATTGGCTTACTCATAATACCCTTTCTGGAGAAGAGACTTTCCTGCAAAGCAAGCGCATAATGTCGTGTGCACGCAAAGATAGGATGGTGATAAATGGCTTTGTGCCGTTTTTGTTTTTCTATTATAAAAACAACAGCGACTTTGAAAAGAGCGAGATGTTGTTGTCTATGTTAGAAAATACACCACAAGAAGACAATGCTATTGTGCGTCAATGGCAGAAAAATGGCGTTGTCATAAATAACGCCCTTATCTCGCAAGCTATTTTACAGATAAGCAAAGTCTATTGCAAAGAAAAGCGGTGTACCGTTTGTATGATTGGTCGTAAGATGTTAGGCTAATAGTCTCTTAGAAACGAGCATATACCCCAAATGGAAGTGAGCGTCCTGCTCTATCTTCAAAATAAAGCTCTCCGAAATCGATGTTTCTATCTCCGAAAATTTGAGTTAACAGACCCTTAGCAAGGAGTGCTGATAAGCCCATAGAATAAAGGTTAAACACTACAAAACCACCCTTTTCAAGGAGTTTACCACAATCTTCAAGAAGATCGTATATGTCGTCTTCCAACACCCATTTTTCACCGTCGGCACCACGTCCATAAGCTGGAGGATCGAGAAGTATGCCATTATATTTTGAGCCTCTTTTTACCTCACGTGCCACAAATTTACGTGCGTCTTCGACAATCCAACGTATATCTTCTAACGATGAGTTTGTCATATTCTCCTTAGACCATGTGATGACCTGCTTTACAGAATCGACGTGTGTCACTTTCGCTCCTGCACTGCGTGCAGCAAGTGAAGCCCCTCCAGTATATGCAAATAAGTTAAGCACACTAACCTCTCCCTTTGCTTTAAGCTCTGTAACTCGATCATATATAAAATTCCAATTTGTAGCTTGTTCGGGAAATACACCGACGTGTTTAAAGGATGTACGTCCAAGACGCATATTGAGGTGCATATCTTTATAGTTATATCCTATGTTCCATTGTTCAGGCATTTTGTCTTTCACGACCCATTCACCACGCTCCCCATCGCCTTTTCCCTTTTCAAATACGGCATCGTAAAGCTCTTCCCATTTTTTATCATCGAGGCTTTTGCGCCAAAGAGCTTGAGGCTCCGGACGTGCGAGTACATATTTACCAAAACGTTCTAACTTATAGAAATCACCACTATCTATAAGTTCATAATCGTCCCATCCGAGTGTCTTTTTATATTCTAATCCCATAATACAACCATTTCACATTTTTTACAATCAAACTCCAACGGTAGTCGAGTACCTCCGTTTTCCAAATAGAGCTTTCCTATGTCTTTATTCTTCTTCCTACATTTGTCTATCTCACGCAAGATACAATATTTTGTACGCATAAGCTCTACTCCGGAAAGAGATTTTTTAAGTTCCACACCCTCTTCAATCTCCGTTACTCCACATTGGGTATAAAAGTTACGTGCGGCACTATTTGTCACATTACCCTTATAGCTAATTGTGGTGTCACCCATCTTAGCAGGCTTTATAGCTTTGAAGATAGGTCTTTTATATATCGTTTTTTGTTGAGCAGTTAGCTTTTCTAACAACTCTCGTCTCTTTGTGTTTATCTCTGCCGAAGGAATAAAAGGAACATCTCCCTCTATTGTCACCTCCTCAATAGAAAAAATGGTATCGCCACCTTTTGAGGCAGCACGTTTTATTGTTTCACGTGCCATATCTATATTTTTCGCCTTTTCAAAAGTGTTTTCTATGGTCATAGAAGCTATGGCTCCAGTCTCTGAAATTGCGGCAAGGGCTATTTTATCATCAGAAAAAGAGATGTCCATTTTGGCTTTTATTTTCCTCTCTACCTTATTTTTAAGGAGAGCTGATATATATCTATGGTCATAGTTACGATATATAAAAATCCCTTTTTCTATGCCATCCATTCTGTTTGGCTCTATCACGTTGCCATTAACGTTGTTTATGTTGGTTCCGCTAAAAACCCCGTTTTTATCTAAAAAGCAAATGCCATCACCATTGTGCAGCTCTAAAGATGAGTTCTTGGTAGAAAAAAGAGTCCCTTTTGTCATGGCCACCTCTCCGATATATTCACCTTTGGCTTTGGCAGTGTCGAACGAGGAAACGCCTTTTTGTAAAGAATTGAGATAATATGTAGTTGCTCCACGAGAAAAGCCTTTGCTAAGGTCTGTGGAAAGAGTGTTCGTTGTTTTCCCAAATGACGACCTCTCCAAAGAAGGGTCTCCGGCAATTATCTCGTCTAATCTTCTGCGATAGTGAAGAACTGTATTTTTAAGATACGATATATCCTTTAATCGCCCCTCAATCTTGAAACTTGTAACCCCAGCCTTTATCATATCTTTCAGTGAGCCACACAGTTCCAAGTCTTGAAGTGAAAGGAGGTGTTTGTCTTTAATCAACACATTGCCATTCTCGTCTATAAGGTTATACCGTGAACGACACGGCTGTGAGCATACTCCTCTGTTACCACTTCTTCCCGACAAGGCATATCCGAGATAACATTGACCACTTTGAGAGACACATATCGCTCCATGTACAAAAGCTTCAAGTTCTACATTCACGTTTTTATGTATAGAGTCTATCTCTTTTAGTGAGGTTGCCCTTTCAAGCACTACTCTTTCAAATCCTATTTTTTTAAAGAAAGAGACTCTCTCCGTTGTTAATAATGCCGCTTGTGTAGAGGCGTGTAGAGGTATCGGCAGGTTGAAGGTGCAATATGCCATATCTTGAACTATAAAAGCATCAACACCAATTCGGCATAGCTCAAGAGCAAGAGCCTTTGCTTGTTCTAATTCTTCTTCAAAAAGGATGGTGTTTAGTGTTACAAAGACTTTTACTCCAAAGATATGAGCCTTTTTGACAAGTTCTTGTATGTCTTCTATTGTGTTTGTCGCTGCGCTGCGAGCACCAAATTGAGGAGCCCCGATATAAACAGCATCTGCACCACAGGCAATAGCTTCAAGTCCATATTCTAAATTTTTAGCAGGAGCTAAGAGCTCTATAACTTTATTCATTTTTCAAAAAGGTTATAAGTTTGGCGATGGCAAGTCCACGATGAGAAATAGGATTTTTCTCTTCAAGGGTCATCTCGGCAAATGTCTTTGCGTAACCTTTAGGTTTAAATATAGGGTCATAGCCAAAGCCCTCTTTCCCTTGCCTTTCTTGAGTCATCTCTCCGTATACAACACCCTCAAAGATATGCTCTTCACCATTTATGATAAGTGCTATAACAGTCTTAAAACGAGCGTTTCTCTCTTTTGCGTCTTTCATTTTTTGTAAAACAAGGTTCATGTTGTCTTCAGACGATTTTGCCTCTCCGGCATATCGTGCAGAATATACACCCGGCTCCCCACCAAGAAAATCTATTTCCAATCCTGTGTCATCGGCAAAACAGTCGGCACCTGTTTTTTCATATATGTATCGTGCCTTTTGCAAAGCATTACCTTCTATTGTTGGTGATGTCTCTGGGATGTCTTCTGTTATTCCACATTCTTGTGGCGTGATTATCCGATAAGCCTCACCTATCATCTGTTGCACTTCACGAAGTTTGTTTTTGTTGCCTGTCGCAAAAATAATCTCTCTCATAATCTCCAAAGGTAGTGACTTATGAGAAAATAAACTCAAAAAATAAAATATATTTGATAGTTGACAAAATATCTATACCTTTGTCAACGAATGGTTCCATATTCGGAGAGTCCTAAATCTCTCCTAAAGAGAGGTGTAAAGCCTCAGTTGGATTAAAAGGGAATGGTGTGTAAATCGCCGACAGTTCCCGCTGCTGTAATCTCCATAAGTAGCTTAACAATCTTTGCCACTGCTCATTTTTGAGTGGGAAGGCGTTAAGCAAGGAGTAAGTCAGAAGACCTGCCTTTCATGTTTTGGTTTTGCAGACTGCGGCGAATGGTCTAAGATTGATACCCAATATTTTTTTCTCATTGGATTTTTGTCGTGGAAGTAAAATCAAACAACATTTGAATATTTACTTTTAAAATAAAAACATGAGAAAATTAATTTTTAGCTCCATTATCTTATCGCTTGCTATGCTTGCAGCGTGCTCTTCTGACGATATAACAACTATCGACCCCCCAAAACCAAAGCCAGAAGAACCTATCGTATATGAAAAATATGAGATTATCGACGACAACCTATATTATGATGAGATGCAACTTGGCTCTTCAAAAACTCTATGGGTACAACCTAAAGAACTTAAAGAAGGAAGTAAGGCTGAAGGCATAGTTTGGTATCTTAATGACAAAAAAGTTGGCACAGGGGTGTCTTATACTTTTAGCCCCGTACAAGAAGGCAAATATTCAATTAAATACGATATTTCAGTAAACAACAGTGCCACAGGAAAAGGACAATCGAAACTATTCAATCTTGTAGCTTATAAAATGGGTGGTGTCTATATCCTTGAGGAGGCCAACTATTCTGCCGATGAAAGTTGTAGGGGTGTATCTATTCACACATTTGGTACAGATGGAGTTAAGGAATATATCAAAGGCGACTTCACCTCATTTGGTGCTACATCATACTACATCCAAAACTGGAGTAAGACCTTATATAACTTGTCTGATGTTAAAACAAAAGGTGTTGCTTTATCTCAATTTTCAACTGGTGACGCTCCTAAGATGTTAAATAAAGTTGCGACTTTTGATGGTGCGGTAAGAACATTCTCCGGGATAGACGAGAACATAGGTATCATAACTACTACTAAAGCAAACATAATAGATCTCAAAACGCTAACCATTAAAGGATCTCTAAAAGGTTCTGAGGGTGCTACAAACACATTTGTCACAGAAGGGTATCTTTTTGTTATCACAACAGAAGGGGCTAAGGCTTATAAGTTAGACAACCTTTCTCCTACTACCGAGCCTAAGCTTTTAGGTGCTGCGACAATCGGGTTTGTTAAGTCTAAAGACGGATCTCTATGGGCATTTAACGCTAAAGAGCTTCTTTGCATAAATACAAGAGACCTCAAGACAAAGGTTATTCCTCTTCCCGAAGGTGTAGAAGCTAAAAACTCATCAAATCCTTGGAAACAGTTCTCTCTTGCTGCCTCAACAAAGGAAAATGCTATCTTCTGGGTTAACGATAGCGGTTGGGGAACAGGTAATGAAGTTTACAAATATGTAGTTGAGACAAATACGCTAATTAAAGATTTTATCGTATCTGAAGCTCTTAGTAAATATATGCTTTATGGTAATGCTATACTTTATAACGCCGAAAAAGACGAGCTTCTATGTGCTGCGTTAAAAGGCTATGGTGCCGATTTCTCTCAAAGTGCTATTTACACCTTTAACGCTTCGACAGGCGCAAAAGTTGGCGAGGTGTTGTTCTCAACTGACGAAGGGGGCAAAAATATGTGGGCAAATGCTATGTTATCGCCTATTAAGATATATTAACATACTGTAATGAAAAAACAAATTATCGTCTTATGTTCGTTGGCACTACTCTCTTGTGAAGGCATCTCGGATGTCGAGAAAGAGGTAGAGGCAACGAAAGGAGATAAATGGATCTCTGAAGTTTTAGAATATGCTCCTGCTCCTGGACAATTTATCAATGGTGGCATGGGAAATATGGAAGCTGCGAAGAAGTTGGTAGGTGGAAAAAGTATTGTTTCACTTGGTGGCTTTGGCGGACGTATCGTCTTTCGTTTTAAAAATGATGTGGAAAATGGTGTGGGCGACGACTTTGTTATTTTAGGAAATGCTTATCCAGATGCTCTATATCCTGAATGCAGCAGTTCAGAACCCGGCATAGTATCTGTTTCTTATGACGAAAATGGAAATGGGAAAGCCGATGATGCGTGGTATGAGCTTCGTGGTGCAAATGATGGAGACAAAGATGTAGTTAAAGATTATGAGATTACGTATCTATGTCCTTCAAATTTGACAGATCTTGCAAATATAGAATGGACAGATAACAAGAGCGGAAAAGGAACGGTTGACGTAAGTGAACTTGAGGGTGTTCATAAAGGGACAATATATCCTCTCGATGAGTTTTTCACAGGTGGCATTCCTAAATCTTTAACCTTCAAAGGGACACGTATTGCTAACAATGGAGAACAAACTAAAGCAGATCTTCAATATTGGAAGTTACACGCTCTTGGGAATGGATATGCAGACAACTATTCTGCCGACTACACAACAATGGTTGCCGGAGATAGCGATACCAAAGACAGTAATAAATTTGATATAGCAAACGCTATTGACGAAAATGGAAATAGCGTTAAGTTAGAAAAGATAACATTTATAAAAGTCTATTCTGCAGTCTTTCAGACTTGTGGATGGCTTGGAGAGACCTCAACAGAAGTTTGTGGAGCAATATCCCTCCGTTTACAAAAAAAATAAAATATGTCCATTTTAAGATCGATAGTACTAACATCTCTTGCTCTTATTGTATCTGCCATACATTGTCGGGGGCAAGAGGTGACTACTATCGATCTTGACTCGGTCGTTATCTATGGGTCGAGGCCGTTGCGAGATGTGGCTTTGACGAAAACAGACATAGATTCCACCGCTCTTGCTGTCGCCTCCTCCGAGTCGTTAGCAGAGCTTATCTCACGTAGCACTACCGCCTTTATTAAGAGTTATGGCGGTGGTGCTATTGCTACAATAGCACTTCGTGGTACTGGGGCTTCCCACACCCAAGTGGAGTGGAATGGCATAAATATAAACAATCCGATGTTAGGGCAGGTTGATTTTTCTCTTATCCCTGTTTCTTTTATCGACAAAGCAGAGCTTTTTATGGGAGGGAGTTCTCTCTCCGAAGGATCTGGATCTTTGGGCGGCACAGTAGTCATAGGCTCAAAACCTAAGTGGAACGATAACTTTTATGGCTCTTTAACTCAAAATGTAGGCAGCTATGGACTTTACAACACCTTTGTGGAGGTTGGTGGCGGAGGTCGTCGTCTTCAAGCACGTGTCCGTTACCTATACGAACAGGCAGATAACGATTTTAAATTCCGCAACATAGCCATAGCACCTTTTGAAATAGTAAAACAGAAAAATGCCTTTTATCGCAAAAATGGAGTTCAGGCAGATCTCTTTTTTAGAGCCTCACAGACAGATGTCATTTCTATGCACGGTTGGTTTCACAGTGCTGATAGGGAACTTCCGACGATCATGTCTTATGACGGACTGGGACGTGAGGAGAGTCAAGACGACCGTGAAAGCCGAATAGTGGCAAAATGGAGCCGTTATAAAAAGAGATATAAATCGAACCTCACAAGTGGTGTTACATTTTCATCAATAGACTATGTGCTTCAAAATAGGACAAATATGGGCATGGTGACTAATCAACAATCAGAAAGTCGGGTCTTTAGCCTCTATAATAAACATCAAGGAGAATATAGCTTTACTGAGAAAACGATGTTAAAAACCACCGCCAACTTAGATTATCACGCTGTTGAAAGTAACGATGTAATTAAGGGCGAGGGATATGATAAAAGACGTGTTCAAGCTGGGCTTGGAGTAAGCCTACATCATGCTTTTAACAATACATTTTCGGGTTATCTTCTTGTTAGAGAAGAATATATAGAAGATAAATTTTCGCCACTAATGCCGTCTTTGGGTGTAGATGTAGCTCTTCTGAAAGATAAAAATCTTCATTTTAAAGTCAATGCTACACGTAACTACCACTTTCCAACGCTGAACGACTTATATTGGGTTCCTGGTGGTAATCCAAAGCTACGTCCCGAAAAAGGATATACAGCAGATTTCACAGGCGAATACAGATATGCAAAAGGGGTATTTGACGGCTCACTAACCGCAACTGCATATATATCCAAAATCGATGATTGGATAATATGGCGACCAAGTGAATACCAATATTGGAGTGCCGAGAATATAAAAGAGGTGCTTTCTCAAGGTTTCGAACTTAACGCACGTGGAACATTAACCTTAGATGCCTGGAAGATAACCATTTCAGCCTCATATGCCTATACAAAGAGCACCAACAAAGACGCTATGCAACAAGGCGATAATTCGGTGGGTAAACAATTGATATATGTCCCTTTAAACAAAGGAGGGATCTTAGGGACAGTCTCCTTTAAAGGTTTTTATATAAATTATGATTGGGGTTATGTATCGGAGCGTTACACCACCTCTTCAAACGAAGATAATCGTCATTATTTACCGGCATATTCTCTTCACAATGCAGACTTGGGTAAGGTTATAAATTTTAATAAAGACTATTCTTTAGAAGTCTCTTTGAGGATGAATAACATATTTAATCTCGACTACCAAGCTATTCTATATCGTGCTATGCCGGGTCGTAACTTTTTAGGAACTTTAAAATTTAGATTTTGATGAGACGCATCTTAAATATAGTTGTTCTGATGGTCCTTGTTGGCTGTAACAGTGTCGATAAGTGGGAGGGGATAGAGGTAAACAAATATCTGTCTCTTGACGATCGTCGTGGCGTATTTATATGCAACGAAGGTAATTTTATGTTCGGAAACGCCTCTCTAACCTTTTACGATAAGTACGAGAGTGAACCTTTTAACGACATTTTTTATAATACAAATGGGTTTCCTTTAGGCGATGTTTGTCAATCTATGACAATATATGATGGCAAAGGTTTTGTAGTGATGAATAATTCGGGAAAGGTCTATGTTATAGATATAGATAATGCTTCATATATTGGTGCTATTAAAGGGCTTGTGTCTCCTCGATATGTAGAGATAATCTCGCCTACAAAAGCTTATGTGACAGATATGTATAGCCCTTCGATAGCTATATTCAATCCTCAAACTCTTAAAGTTACAGGTTATATTTTTGTCGGTTATAATTCGCAATATGCAGGTTTGGTAAATGGCACCGAAGAGATGGTGCGCTCTGGTGATGAGGTATATACTTGTAGTTGGTCGTATAACAATAAAGTATATAAGATCGACAGTAAAAATGACAAACTTATAGACTCAGCAGTAGTTGTGAAACAGCCAAATAGCATAGTTCTTGATAAAAACAATAAGCTGTGGGTTCTCTCCGACGGCGGAAGGAGCGGCTCTCCATATGGACAAGTCAATGGTGCGCTCTCACGTCTCGATGCAAAAACGCTTAAAACAGAGGCCATCTTCACCTTTGATGATATATCGTCTTCGCCCTCACGCCTTACTATTAACAAAAGCGGTGATACTCTTTATTTCATAAATGGGGACGACAAAGGAAGCGATAAAAAGACATATGGGGTTTATAAACTTCCTATCTCGGCTAATACTCTGCCTTCCGTTCCTTTCATAGAAAATGAAGAACGTCTCATCTACGCTCTTGGCGTTGACCCTGAAAATGAAGACATTTATATCTCCGATGCCATAGACCACACCCAAAGTTCAATAATATACCGTTATAACAGTTACGGAGTCCTTATACACTCTTTCAAAAGTGGGATCACCACAGGCAGCTTTACCTTCAAATAAAAAAACAGAATTTGTTTAAATTTGTTTATTTAAATCAAATTACTTAGTTTTGTAGATGTTACTATTAATAAATTTACCTTAAAACAGGAAACTTATGAAAACGAAGATAATGCTTATTGCCTTAGCAGCAATATTTACATCAAATACATTATTTGCACAACAACAAGGATGTGTCAATTTCTCAGCCAGTCTATATCATAAAATAGACGGCATATCCGAGAAGTCACAAAAGACACTTCTTTTAAAAATAGAACAACTAATAGCACGTGCAAATGCAGGATCGACAACCTTAGAGAGCATATTTATAATATATCCTGAACTTAACATCGTCTCAAATGAGGTGATAGACAATGGAGTGGTGCCACTATATTTGGTAGATGCCGAATTATCTCTTTTTGCAATAAACGGAAAAGACAAAAGCAACTATGGAGTTGTAACCCTGCCTATAAAAGGTGCTGGAAACACTCAACAAAAAGCATTTGATAACTTATTTACCAAATTTAATGCGTATAACCCTGCGGCAAACAAATTTATAAAAAACGCCACTACGAAAATAGAAGATTACTACTCTAACAATATGCCAACTGTCTTACGCAAGGTTGAGACTTTAATTGCAGGGAATAAATATGACGAAGCATTACTATTCCTTGAGTCTATCCCTATTTGTGTACCAGCATACGAACAAAGCTCTGCCGCAATTCAATCGCTATATAAGGTTGTGGAAGAACATAACAACACCGTTAAGGCAGACTCTACAAATAATGTTTCCGTTACTCCTGTTACACCGGTCACAATAATAAAATAGCCATGAAAATAAAAATATTTGCTAAAGCAACAATCTTGTTACTTAGCATCATATCAATATCCATATCGGCAACAGCACAAGTCAAGATAGTTGATAGAAGTGCTAAGAAAGCCCCTGTTTGGTATGGTGGGGCACAAAGTGAATATATAATAACATCTTCAGAGGCATCTTCTCTTGAAAGGGCTAAAGAGATGGTTATGGAAAATGTACGAAAACAAATCATCCAAGCAGTGGCTCTAAATGTGAAAGAGTCGACCGCCAGCAACATAAGCCAGACAAGCAACGGCAGTGACATTGTCAATTTTTTAGATAGCTTTACAAGCTCTTCGTCTACACAATCGGCAAACTTACCTTTCCTAAAAGGTGTCTCTCCCTCAAAGATAGAAGACTTTTATTGGGAAAAGAGGTTCAACAAATCTACTGGTGAGACCTCTTATATATATAGCATCAAATATCCTCTGCCACGTCTTGAACTTAAAAAGATGTTAGCTGAATTTGACAGGCTCGACGGTGAGATGACACAAAAGCTAACCTCCTTAGAGCAAGGGCTGAACAACATAACATCTCTTGAAACCATCGACCAAGCAGTTGTTGCCGCCAATCCGCTTATTGCTTATTTCTTTGACGACGTGCGTTCTACACGAGCAAAAACAGTTAAGGCAAACTACATAAAACTTTATGACAACATAACAATTGAGCCTATATCTAATAAACTCGGAGAGTATCGTTTCTCTGTGTTGTTCAAAGGCACACCTATAACATTTTCACAAAGAGCTGTCTTAAAGTCAAATTGCGCAACAGCCATTACCATAACAAGCGAAGGGACTACTTATATCGTTCGATATGACCACGAAAGCTGCTTAGAAAATGAGGATAATTTTATAGATGTCACAATTAGAATTAACAACAGACCTGTGAAACACCTAATTAACTTTGACGTGCGCAAGGAGAAGTTACAACTCACACCTAAAGGCACAGCGACAATAATAGCCAAAAATGATAAAGATACAATATCAAATATCCGAATTAGATATAACATAGAATCTAAGTACACAGGCGGTTTCGTCGTTAAGGAAATTTCAATCGGAGCTCCTATATTTATAGGCTCTATATTGGCATCAAATTTAAACTTAGAATTTAGTGGCGCAGGTAACCATACGATAGACTTTGTATGTGACGACACGTTAGCCATTTGCAAAAACGACGGAAAGCTAAATTTCATAAACGGATATATGATTGTTATAAATTCGGAAACCGGAAACTCTCATAGAATTGTAATAAATATGCCGTATACAAAAACATGGTAAATACAAATTACAATATTTTTAAACAGATTTTTAAACCATAACCAATGAAAACGACAACTAAACTAATGTTAGTAATTGCAATGATGGCATTTTTCACAGAAGCCTCATTTGCTCAACTTTCAGACAAAGAACTTAAGAAAGACCTAAAAGAAAGAGTAGATAAGGATGCTCGCAAGGAGGCTAAGACCCTTACAAAAGAGGGATGGAAGGTCATGCCTGGCAAGCTATCTATTGAACGTCAAATTCAAGATGCTCAATATGCAGCATTAGACATTGACGAAAATGGCGAAAAGCTAAATTTCATCGGTACACACCAAGCTATCGGAGGCAACTACTCGTCAGCCAAACAAATTGCCGACAACCGTGCCCATATCGAAATTGCTAACGCCATCGGCAAAGCGATAACAGGCAAGGCTCAAGACCAAGTGTCAAACCGCAACTTAGGAGATAACGACATAGAGCTTATTGACGAATATGTATCTGGCAACAAGAGCGTCGTGTCAAGCGTGCTTCATGGCATCACCCCAGTGCTTGAAATATATCGCCAACTTCCTGATGGGAAATATGAGGTTATGGTAACAGTATCTGTAAATGCTCATAAAGCATTAAGAGACGCTAAGATAGCCCTACAAGCCGAACTTAAAGATAAATCTCAAAATATAATAGATCACTTAGATAAGATTCTTTAATAGTATTTCTTCTTAGCAAGCCTCTTTATTGCCTTCTTAAGGTAGTAAAGAGGCTTCTTATTTGACTTATTGCAAGATAAGGACTACCTTTGCCGAAATTTAATGAATTTAGGACAGAGATAATGGAGCTTAGTATAGAGAAAAAATCGATAATCGATGTTTATGACACACCTATCATTCAACAAACATCGTTTTGGTCACACGTGAAACAAAAGCAAGGGCTTCAGTCCTTCGCCTTTGATTATAAGGCTCGTAACAGCGATTTGTATCTTAGTGTAGGAGGTTATTCATATACAAGAGCCGATTTTTTATTATTTCTGGAATATGTAAATTCAAACGATTGCATTGCTTATGTCCCTTATGGACCAGAGGTTGAGCCATCTGAAGAAAATCAAGGCATCTTTCTCGAAGAACTCTCAGAGTCCTTACGTTCTTACCTACCCAAAGATTGTATCGCCATTCGTTATGATCTCAATTGGCGTTCTCATTGGGGCAAAGAATCGGACTACTCCGAAGATGGGACATGGCTCGGTGCGCCCGAAAAGAAATATCAAGAATTTAAGCTCAACTTCGACACTCGCAATGGCAATTTGTTAAAATCGAATAGCGACATCCTCCCTGCAAATACTATTATTATCGACCTAAACGCCTCAGAACAGGAGATAATGTCTCGCATGAAACCCAAAACTCGCTACAACATCGGGCTTGCTAAAAGGAAAGGGGTTGAAGTGAGAATAGGGACTATTGACGACCTACAAATTTGGTATGATCTATATGTCGCTACGGCCCAACGCAACGGCTTGCACATAAACGACATCAAATATTTTCATTCTGTATTTGCCGCTAAGATGGAAAAGCAGAATTTACCAGTACACGTAAAGCTACTTATCGCCTCTGTGGATAACGTCCCTCTGTCGGCAATGTTTTTACTTATATCGAGCCACCGAGCAACTTATCTCTATGGTGCTTCTTCAGGGATGCGCAATTTCATGCCCACCTATGCCATGCAATGGGAAGCCATTCAGATAGCTAAGGCATATGGATGCAGCGAATATGATATGTTTGGCGTTGCCCCCGATGCTGAACCCTCGCACCCCATGTATGGGCTTTATAAGTTCAAAAAGGGCTTTGGTGGCTCTGTCTTCCACCAGATGGGTTGTTGGGACTACCCTCTCAAAAGCGAAAGTTTTCATTTACTTCAAGCCTCCGAGATGAGCAGACAAGGATATTACTTGTAATGTTATCTTAATTATCCATTCGATAATATTATTTTAAGCCCAAGATTAGAACCAATAAACTATCATAATTACAAACTTAAAGGTCACCGTAATATTGTTTAAAAGATTTTAAAACATTGCTCATTGATATAACTAATGGTAATCTATTTTTTGGAACACTATCATTTTTTTATACCTTTGTACATCAAAATTATAAGCTTAAAATGGACGAACAAGAAATAGAAAATGTTATACTTAAACATAAACAAGTAAAGATAAATTCCAAGCAATATGACACTATAAATAATGCTTTCGAATTTCTTGATAATTACCAAAAAGGTAAAGTTATTTATGGAATAAATACAGGATTTGGACCAATGGCTCAATATCGTATTGAAGACAAAGACCTAAATGATCTCCAATACAATATTATAAGGTCACATAGTTGTGGCGCAGGGAAACACATCCCAGTCGAATGTATCAGAGGGGCTATGCTTGCTCGTTTACACACCTTTTTAGTAGGGAAATCGGGCATACATCCAGACACCGTTAGAATTTTGGTGGATTTTCTTAATCATGACATTATCCCTGTTGTGCCAGAACATGGTAGTGTAGGGGCAAGTGGCGATTTGGTCCAGCTTTCTCACATAGCATTATCCCTTATAGGAGAAGGAGAGGTCATATATAAAGGCTCTATTGTTAAATCATCTCAGGCGATGAAAGAGTGTGGCATTGAACCTATAACTATGCACATTAGAGAGGGATTAGCACTTACAAACGGCACTGCTGTGATGACTGGTGTCGGCTTGGTAAATCTTATATATTCAAGGAAACTAATAAAATGGTCTGTGTTAGCATCTGTGATGATGAATGAGATTGCCTCATCTTATGATGACTTTTTGTCAGATGTGTTAAATGGGCTGAAACTTCATAAAGGGCAGAATGACATTGCTGCCATGATGCGTAAAATTGCCGCCTCAAGCAAGCTGCTTCTTAAACGTGAAATAGATATGTATGTAAATAATGGGAATACCGAAAAAGTATTTACACATAAAGTGCAGCCATATTATTCACTTCGATGCACACCTCAAATACTTGGTCCTATTGCCGAAACTATTGATAATGTCGGTAAAATTCTCCTTGAAGAATTTCATTCTGTTGATGATAATCCGATAGTAGATCCAGAGACTCAAAACGTATATCATGGAGGTAATTTTCATGGCGATTACGTTTCTTTTGAAATGGACAAATTGAAAATTGCTATTACTAAGATGACCATGTTGGCTGAGCGACAAATAAACTACCTTTTTCACGACAGGATTAATGGGATACTTCCTCCTTTTGTGAATTTAGGAGTATTAGGTCTTAACTATGGGCTCCAAGCAGCTCAATTTACAGCAACCTCAACAACGGCGGAGTGTCAGATGTTATCCAACCCTATGTATGTTCATAGTATACCTAACAATAACGACAATCAAGACATTGTGAGTATGGGGACCAACTCGGCTATGATAACAAGCAAAGTCATAGAGAATAGCTTTCAAGTAATGGCTATTCAGATGATTGCGTTAGTCCAAGCTGTGGATTGTTTAGGTGTATCGGAAAAACTTTCTGACGAAACAAAAGCTCTATATTTTGAAGTTCGCAAAATTGTACCTAAATTTATTAGCGATACAACCAAATATAAAGAAATCTCCGATGTTATAGATTACTTAAAAAGATAATTGAGTTATCCATTACGAAAAAAAATACAAATATGAGATACGCACTTGTAACGGGAGGAAGTAGAGGCATCGGAAGAGCTATATGTCAAAAATTAGCTGAGATGGGCTATTTCATTCTAATCAATTACCTATCAAATAAAACAGAAGCTGAGAACACCTTACATTTAGTAAGAGAATTAGGCTCCGATGGAGAGTTACTACAATTCGATGTGGCGGACTATGATCACACATTGTCAACACTAACCTGTTGGCAAGAAGCACATAAAGGAGAGTATATTGAGGTTTTAATTAATAATGCAGGAATTCGCAACGATTCTTTAATGATGTGGATGGAATATGATAATTGGAAAAAAGTTCTCAACACACACCTTGACGGTTTCTTCTCTACTACACAACCTCTTCTTAAAGCTATGCTTGTCGGTCGATTTGGGAGGATTGTAAATATTGTCTCTTTATCAGGCATTAAAGGGTTACCGGGTCAGGTTAATTACTCAGCAGCAAAAGGAGGACTTATTGCTGCGACAAAGGCTCTTGCTCAAGAAGTTGCAAAAAAAGGAGTTACTGTCAATGCCATAGCACCTGGTTATGTATCTACGGAGATGACTGAGGGCTTGGATGAAAAAGAGCTGAAAAAGCTCATTCCTGCCGGCAGGTTTGGGACAGTTGACGAAGTTGCAGATTTGGCAGCCTTTCTGGTATCTAATAAAGCATCATACATAACAGGAGAAGTTATATCAATAAATGGCGGTTTATACACATAGAAGCAGCAACATGAATAATAGAGTAGTAATAACAGGTATGGGTATATACTCGTGCATTGGGAAAAATATTGACGAGGTAACACAATCATTATATAATGGTAAGTCCGGAATAGGTTTTGACCCTGCCCGTAAGGAGATGGGATATCGTTCCGCTCTTACAGGCATATTAGAACATCCCGATTTGAAAGGCTCTTTGGACAGGAGAAAGAGGATGTGTCTTCCAGAGCAAGGGGCATATGCTTATGTTGCGACGGTAGAGGCATTTAAGAATGCTGGTATAGACAAAGCTTTTCTTGAAGAAAGAGAGGTCGGCATTTTATATGGTAATGATAGTTGTGCCGCAGCTGTTATTGAAGGGGTTGATATAATAAGAGAGAAAAAGAACACAACACTTGTAGGTTCTGGGAATATATTTCAATCTATGAACTCTACGGTAACAATGAACTTGTCTGTAATTTTTAATCTTAGAGGCATAAACTTTACAATATCAGGAGCTTGCGCCAGTGGTTCTCACGCAATTGGATTAGGTTATTTATTGATAAAAGATGGCCTTCAAGACTGTGTCGTATGTGGAGGAGCCCAAGAGGTTAACCTCTATTCTGTTGGCAGTTTTGATGGACTAAGTGCCTTCTCGATAAGAGAAGACGATCCCACTGCTGCATCCAGACCTTTCGATAAAGACAGAGACGGCTTGGTGCCAAGTGGTGGTGGTGCTACTTTAATTCTTGAGAGCTACGACTCTGCTATAAAAAGAGGAGCTAACATAGTCGCCGAAGTTATAGGATATGGCTTTTCTTCTAATGGAGAGCATATATCTGTTCCTAATGTCGATGGACCAAGACGTTCACTCGAAATGGCGATCAACTTATCAGATATCAATATAGCAGATATTAAATATATCAACGCACACGCAACCTCAACCTCTTTGGGTGATTATAATGAGGCGTTAGCTATCGCCAAAGTTTTCGAGGGACACAATCCTTATGTAACTTCGACAAAGGCAATGACAGGACACGAAATGTGGATGGCTGGTGCAAGTGAGGTTATATATTCTACGATCATGATGAAAAATGGTTTTATCGCACCGAACATCAATTTTAAACAGGGCGATGAAGCTACTTCTAAACTAAACATCCCTAACCAAAGGGTTGATATAGATTTTGACACTTTCTTATCTAATTCTTTCGGATTTGGAGGAACAAATTCAACATTAATAGTTAAAAATATAAAATAAATTATGACAGACCAGGAAATTATCTCTAAAATCAATGAGGTGTTGGCCGATGAGTTCGAAGCAGATGCCTCTATAATCACTCCAGATGCTATGTTAATGGAGACATTGGAATTAGATAGTCTTGATATTGTGGACGTTGTTGTTTTAATAGACAACAATTTTGGGGTAATATTAGTTGGTCCCGATTTCGTGAATATAAAGACATTCCAAGACTTTTATGATTTAATTATCAGGAAGATGAATGAAAAACGATAAAAGCACATGGAGTGGCAAATCTCGTGGGGGCTCATTTGGATACCGTTTTTTTAAATTTCTGATTTGCAAAATTGGGATTAGAGCTGCGTATCTGTTTTTATCAATGGTTGTCGTCTACTTTATTCCTTTTGCGCCCAAAGCTACTAAGGCAATATGGCATTATAATAGAGACATTCTCAATTATGGAATATTAAAATCTATTATCAAGTTATATTGTCATTATTATATTTTCGGACAAACGATAATAGATAAAATAGCAGTAGCAAATGGACTTTCATATAAATACAAATTCACATTTGAAAATTACGATCAATTTCTATCACTATTAGACAACTCTTCTATTGTTATGATAGGTGGTCATGTGGGTTGTTGGGAGATCGGCTCTTCGTTTTTTGGCGATTATGCTTCTAAACTTAATGTGGTGATGTTTGACGGTGAGTATCAAAAGATAAAAAAATCGATACAATCTATTGGAATACCTTACAAAATCATACCTGTAAACGAAGGAGGCATAGAATCCCTATTAAAGATAAAATATGCTATTGATGCCGGAGAATACGTTTGTTTCCAAGGAGATAGATATACTAAAGATAGTCCAACATCGGAAGTCCAGTTTATGGGTAAAACGGCTCTGTTTCCTCAAGGACCTTTCTTATTAGCCTCTAAATTAAAAACCCCTATTGTCTTTTATTTCGCCATGAAAGAAAAAGGGATGCGTTATAGCTTTAACTTCACATTAATAGAAGCGGGTTTAGACCAAGATGAAATTCTTAGTCTATATATAAAATCATTCGAGTCGATAGTGAAAAAACACCCTCAACAATGGTTTAATTTTTATGATGTATGGCAACAAAAATAGCATTGGTATCGGCAAATAGACATAAAGAACCATATCCTGTATATCCTTTAGGAACAGCATATCTAAAGTCATATTTGTTAAATAACCTTAAAGAGTGTAATATTGATATCTTAGATCTAAATATAATTTCCGATTTAGATCTTCAAGAATATATCAAGACTCAGATGCCCGATTATATCTGTATATCCATAAGAAACGTCGATGGAGCTAATTCTCTCGACCGAAGAGGCTTTATGCCCGGCTACAAGCAAGTGATAGATGTGGTGCGATCAACCACAAATGTACCTATCATAATTGGAGGGGCAGGCTTTTCCATATTTCCAGAGTTGTTTATGATGGAATTGGGGGTCGATTATGGGATAAGAGGAGAGGGTGAGAGAGCTCTTTGCGAACTCATTTCTGCACTAAGAGATAACAGTGACACTAAAAATATAGCACAACTTTATACCGAAAGTTATAGCAATAAAAAGCAATGTAATTATATACTATCACCACACTCTGTTTACGAACCAACACTTGTAGAATACTATTGGAAACAAAGTGGGATGTTAAACATACAAACCAAGAGGGGCTGTCCATATAATTGTATATATTGCACATATCCACAAATTGACGGAAGCTGTGTGAGGACAATGGATATTGAGACCATTATTGGTACCATGACAAAGGCTAAGCAGGATTTTGGCGTGAACTACTGGTTCTTTACAGATTCTGTTTTTAATATATGTAATAATTATAATGAGGAGTTTGCGGAAGCGTTGATAAAGAGCGACTTAAATATCTCATGGGGAGCTTATTTCTCTCCATCAAATATTACAAATTCTCAAATGGATATGTTCAAACGTTCGGGACTGACACATATAGAATTTGGAACCGAGTCTTTGTGTGATGAGACTTTATCGGCATATGGGAAACGTTTCACATTTGATGATGTGTTAAGAAGTTCAGAATTAGCACTTAAATATAATGTGTTCTATTCACACTTTTTAATCCTTGCAGGATGGGGCGAAACTAAGAAACAACTATTAACAACCATAGAAAATTCTAAGAGGTTGGAATATACCGTTTTATTTCCTTATATTGGGATGAGGATATATCCTAACACAAAGCTACACCAATATGCTATAAATGACGGGGTTATTGATATAAGTGATGATTTAATAGAACCGAAATACTATATTACAAAAGATTTTAACCTTGAGGATGTAAAACAAGAGGCAATGAAGACTGGGAAAGCATGGATCTTTCCTGATACGCCACAAGATGAGATTGTTAATACACTGAAACTTAAACGCAACAAAAAAGGACCTTTATGGGAGTATTTGAGAAAGCCATAATCTCAAGCGAAGAGATAATAGAATTCATACCGCAAAGAGCACCAATTATAATGGTGGATGAATTTTTTGGTGTTGAAGACAACATATCGAGAAGCGGATTGACAATAGATAAGGATAATATCTTTTGCGAAGAAGAGCTATTTAGCGAATGTGGGGTAATTGAGCATATTGCTCAATCTGCAGCTATGCGTATGGGATATATTTACAAGAGTAATAATAAAAATGTACCTTTGGGCTATATAGGATCGGTAAATAAATTTAAGATCTATTCTCTTCCGAAGGTTGGAGAAAAACTTAGAACAGAAATAACCATAGAACAAGAGGTGATGAACATATCGTTAATATCTGCTATTGTTAAGATTAACAATATATTAGTTGCAGAATGTGAGATGAAAATTTATCTTCAAGAGTAATTATTATGGCAAAAAAGAAACAACAAAATATAAAACTAAGAAGCCAAACTAAGATACGTGTTCGTTTCAGTGAGGTTGACTCTATGCAAATAGTATGGCATGGGAATTATGTTCATTATTTTGAAGATGGACGTGAGGCGTTTGGTAAAGAATACTCTGGTCTTAGTTATATGGATATATATAAAAGTGGATATACAGCACCAATAGTCGATATGACATTACAATACAAACGTCCTTTAAAATTTGACGATACGGCTATTGTTGAGACTCGATATATTGGGACACAAGCTGCCAAAATATGTTTTGAATACGAAATAAGACGTGAGTCCGATGGTGAGGTAATCGCCACAGGGACAAGCATCCAAGTATTTCTTGATGGTAATGGCGAGCTACAATTGCTATCGCCTGAATTTTATATGAAGTGGAAAGAGAAATGGGATCTATTATAAGAAAAGTGTATTGCGGCCCCAATAGGATTATCAGTTCTTTGGGAAGAGACACCCAAGAGAATTATCTTGGCGTACACTCTTACACCACTAATATAAGCAAATATAAAGACAATACACCTGTTTGCTTAATAGATAGACTATTGCTTAACATTGTCGGGCTTGAACAATATACCTTTGCCGAACAACTATCAATTACAGCTCTTTCAGATGTCATACAACAGAGTCGTGTAAAAATAGACGATGAAAGAACGTTACTTATCATATCGACAACCAAAGGAAATATAGAATGTTTAAACTCAGATACACATATGTGTTATCTATGGTCTATGTCCGATAAAATAGCCGACTATTTTCATTGTAAAAACAAACCTATCATTGTTTCAAATGCCTGCATATCGGGAGTTGCAGCAATAGTAATGGGCGCACGATTTATTGAAGCAGGACAATATGATAACGTATATATATTAGGCGTAGATGTAATCAGTGAATTTGTAGTTAGCGGATTTAACTCTTTCAAATCTATAAGTCCTACTATTTGTCATCCTTATGACCAATCTCGTGATGGGCTGACGCTTGGTGAAGGGTGTGCAGCACTGTTACTTAGTGCCGACAATGACATTTCTAAATCTAAAATCGTTGTTTCCGGAGGAGGGATGTCCGATGATGCAAATCATATATCAGGACCTTCAAGAACAGGAGACGGACTCTCATTGGCAATAAATACAGCATTAACCCAAAGCGGTTTATCACCCAATCAGATAGGCTTTGTAAACGCTCATGGGACAGGGACTCCTTTTAATGATGAGATGGAAAGTAAAGCTCTAAACATCTCTTTATTAGCAGATGTGCCTTGCAACTCTCTAAAGCCATACTTGGGGCACACGCTTGGCGCATCTGGGGTAATAGAGACCATCTTGTCTATTGAACAACTTAGGAATAACCATATATTTGGAGTAAAGGGTTACACCAAAAGCGGTGTGCCTTTTAACTTAAACGTATCTGCTAAACACCGAGATATGGAAGTTGATCATTGTATAAAAACAGCATCTGGCTTTGGCGGCACAAATGTAGCCGTTATTCTATCAAAAGAGTCTGCTCGTGAACAAAAACAAACATCTAAAAATAAAGCAAATATAATCGAGATCGCCCATATCGAAATTGATAAAGACACCAACGTGCCATTTGCAGAATATATCCGAAGTGAATATAAAGCTCTATCTGATAGCAATCTCAAATTTTTCAAGATGGACGACCTCTGTAAACTCGGATATGTAGCCTCTTGTAAATTATTAAAAGGTATTGACTTACCTTATTCTGCAGGACGAATAGGAATAGTATTAGCAAATAGAAGCTCTTCACTAAATACAGACATTAATCATCAATCAATAGTAGATCAGCATCTCCCTGAAGGAGCATCACCAGCAGTTTTTGTATACACACTTGCAAATATTGTTGCAGCCGAAATAGCTATAAAACATAAATTTCAAGGAGAGTTATCTATGTTTATTAGTGAAAATAAAAATATAAATTTCATATCCGAATATTCAAAGTTATTAATTTCAAACGGCTTATGTGATGCCGTATTATACGGTTGGTGTGAACTACTTCATGATGAATATCAGGCAGACTTAAAACTTATAAAAATAGAATAAACATGGAACAACTTAAACAAGAACTCAAAGAGAAACTTATAGAGGCTTTAAACCTTGAAGAAATAACCCCAGAAGAGATTGATAACAAAGCACCTCTATTTGGAGATGGGCTTGGTTTAGACTCCATAGATGCTCTTGAGATAATACTTATCCTTGAGAAATCATATGGAATAAGATTAGAAAACCCATCTAAGGCAAAAGAAATATTCTTCTCAATAGATACTTTGGCAGACTTTATAAGCACTAATCGAAAATAAAACATGAGCATCAAAGTTTGTGGAATAGGCGTTGTTTCGTCAATAGGCGTTGGGTGTGTTGAAAACCTACAATCACTCCTTGCAGAGCGTTGTGGCATTGGTCGCATAACGCTTTTTGAAACTTCTATTGATGTACCGGTGGGAGAGGTCAAAAAGACGAATGACCAATTGAAAGAGATGCTCGGATTATCTAAGACACAAACCATTTCACGTACTGCACTTTTAGGAGCTCTTGCTGCTAAAGAAGCAGTAGAAGATGCTCACATAGCAAAACACAAAAGTGTGGGATTAATATCCTCAACTACGGTTGGAGGTATGGATCTTACAGAACAATTTTATCAAGATTTTAGTAAAGACAAAAGTGCCGGCAAATTACGATTTATTGCAGGACACGACTGTGCCACAAGCACCAAATTCATTGCAGATCAATGTGGCATAGACGGATTTATGACAACAATCAGCACCGCCTGCTCATCTGCCACAAACGCTATAATTATGGGAGCAGAAATGCTTAATAGGGATATGTTAGATTATGTTGTAGTTGGAGGCGTGGATGCTCTATGTCGATTTACAATCAATGGTTTCAATTCACTTATGATCCTCGATAAAGATCTTTGCAAACCGCTCGATAAAGATCGTAAAGGGCTTAATTTGGGAGAGGGAGCCGGTTATTTGGTGCTGACTAAAGATAAAGAGTGTCATAAAAGTTATTGTGAGCTTTCAGGATATGCAAATGCTAACGATGCTTTTCATCAAACGGCATCATCCGATAATGGGCAAGGTGCATATTTGGCAATGAGTGAGGCTTTAGCTATGTCTGGCATTGAATTACAAGATATAGATTATATAAACCTTCATGGAACAGGGACAAATAACAACGACAGTTCAGAAATTGCTGCTGTTAAGCGGATCTTCAAAGATATGATACCACATAGCAGTTCAACAAAGTCTTTCATAGGTCACACACTCGCTGCCTCAGGAGGTGTAGAAGCTGTATATTCCGTTTTATCTATTGTCAATGGGGTGAGATATGCTAATTTGCGATTTGAAAATATGATAGATCAAGGGTTTGCTCCAATAACCAAAACTGAAACAGGTGTAGATATAAGAAATGTAATTTCAAACTCATTTGGGTTTGGCGGAAACTGTGCATCATTAGTCTTTAGTAAATAATGGGATACTATATTAACTGTTTAAAGCTTTCCGGAAGTCTTAAACGAGACATTAAGGAACTTGTACCGGACATGAATTTACGCCGTCGAATGGATCGTGTTGTAAAGATGAGCGTCTCAACGGCAATAGACTCATTATTAGATTTCGAACCTTACGGAAATGTCGATGCAATAATAACAGCAACAGGATTAGGCTGTATCACAAATAGCGAAAAGTTTCTTGATAACATAATATCAGCACAAGAGTATATGGTTAACCCTACTCCGTTTATACAATCTACTTTTAACACTGTGGGAGCACAAATAGCACTTATAAGATCGTTATATTGCTATAACAACACCTTTACTAATCGCTATACGAGTTTTGAAAGTGCATTGATAGATGCTATTATACATTTAGATAGTGGCAAATTTAAAGCTGTCCTTGTTGGAGTATTCGACGAGTCTACGCCTACCTTAGAAACCATTATGCACCGCATGAGGTTACTTAAAAACAGTAAAACTGTTGGTGACGGATCGATATTTTTTATCTTAACAAAGGAGCAACTCGGCTCTTCGGTGGCAGAGATAGACGCACCATTATTTAAATTTAAAGCCGGTTGCTATATATCTACAAGAGACACCAATAGCTCAATTTGGTGTGGTGCCGTTGTAGAGACCATATCAAAACTTATTGCCGAAGGGAAAAGCGGAACTATAATAAACGATATTGACAATAAAGATAATTCAATAATTAAGTTAAAATGCTTGTAGTAATAATTATACTTTTTGTGGCTTTTCTACTTCTGTTTTATGCTTCATACAGCATATCAGCAGGGGTATATATGAAAAGTTTGTGTCGCAATAAAGCCGCCAAAGACCTTATAGCCATCACTTTTGATGATGGTGTAGATCCTATATTAACGCCTAAAGTCCTTGACGTTTTAAAAAGATATGATGCAAAAGCGACATTCTTTATTATAGGAAAACAAGCATTGCATCATGCTGAAATATTAAAAAGAATAGTCGCTGAAGGGCACTCGATAGGAAACCACTCTTATAGTCACATCTGGGATCTTCCATTTAAGTCTTCTC
>JAVVUK010000010.1:0-29549 GCA_036653215.1 Rikenellaceae bacterium | reverse complement strand
ATCATCTTTTTATACTCTTTTTCATAAGGGCTGAAGCATATCCCTCCGTGGAAAAACATCTCTAAATTAGGCCAGACCTCACTTATATTATCTTTCCCTGTATATTCAAGCACCTTATTTAACATGACTAAGTTCCATGATGGCACTCCGGCAATTATGGTCACATTTTTGTCATAGCACGTTTTGCATATCAGATCAACCTTCTTGTTGAAATCGGAAATTAAGGCTATTTCTGTTGTGGGAAGCCTATTTATTGCAACAATAGATGGGATGTTGCTTATCATAATTGCGGATATGTCGCCATACCTTATCCCTTTGTCAGAAAGGGTTTCTATATTGTGACTCCCGCCTATGGTTAGTTGCTTGCCGTTAAAGAGGTTCGTTTCTGGGTATCGCTCAGCTGTCATTGCTATCACGTCACGTCCACCCATGAAGTGACATCTTTGAAGTCCCTCTTCTGTTACGGGGATAAATTTACTTTTGTCGTTTGTGGTGCCTGACGAGCGAGAAAACCATTTTACCGGAGTGTCCCATAAGATATTATCTTCTCCTTTCCTCATGCTTGTTATGTAAGGTTCTATTTCTTCGTATGTGACAACAGGCATCTTAGAGGCATATTCACTGTAAGTTGTTCGATCTGTTATGCCATGTTCTTTGCCATATGTGGTATGTGATAAAGAAACCATAAGGCGTTCAAATACATCTTGTTGCGTTTTATAAGGAGCTGCTTTAAAGTCGTCAATGGCCCTCAAACGGTATGAAAGAGCAAATCTTATTATATCTGTTATTATGGGCATATTTAATCTAATTTGTATGGCAAATATACATAAAAAAAGTTACCGTTATAAATATTTTTTTTAAAGGTTACATAATGCTTAAAAGTAGACTGTTAGCTATGTGCTATAAAAATATATACGATTAAATTTGGATGTGGCAAAACAATGCACTATCTTTGTCAAACAATATCGCGGAGTGGAGCAGTTGGTAGCTCGTTGGGCTCATAACCCAAAGGTCGTAGGTTCGAGTCCTGCCTCCGCTACAAAGAGGTCATCTTATTAATTTTAAGGTGACCTCTTTTCTTTTTCTTTTTTTGTGATATAAATCTATTTGATATTAAAAAATTTATATCTTTGTAATAAATTATTCTAATATGAAGATTGTTGTAGTAGGTACAGGGTACGTGGGACTTGTCACAGGTGCTTGTTTTGCGGAAGTTGGCGTAACGGTCATATGTGTAGACGTCAACAAAAAGAAAATTGAGGATTTAAAAAAAGGGATTCTTCCTATATACGAACCAGGACTTGAGGAGGTTGTTAAGAAGAATGTTGCTGCAGGTAGGTTGTCTTTCACTACACAGATCGAAGAGGTTGTCGAATGGGCTGATATTATTTTTAGTGCTGTTGGGACTCCTTCCGATGAAGATGGTAGTGCTGATCTTAAATATGTGATGGATGTAGCTCGGAGTGTTGGGATGTCTATGAAAAGCTATAAACTGATAGTCACAAAAAGCACTGTCCCTGTTGGAACCGCTATTAAGGTGAAAGCTGTTATTTCTGAAGAGCTTGAAAAGAGAGGTCTTGATATTCCTTTTGATGTGGCTTCAAATCCCGAATTTCTAAAAGAAGGAGCGGCATTAAAAGATTTCCTTTCCCCAGATAGGGTTGTTATCGGTGTTGAGTCTGAGCGTGCTAAGGATCTTATGCAAAGGTTATATAAGCCGTTTATGATGAACAATTTCAGAGTCCTTATTATGGATATCCCATCTGCAGAGATGACAAAATATGCTGCTAATGCAATGTTGGCACTGCGAATTAGCTTTATGAACGAGATAGCTAATCTCTGTGAGAAGGTGGGTGCTGATGTTACGGAGGTGCGTCGAGGTATAGGTTCAGACCCTCGTATAGGCAAAAGTTTCTTGTATCCCGGCTGTGGGTATGGTGGGTCTTGTTTTCCTAAAGATGTAAAGGCTCTTATCCATACAGGTCAAGAAAATGAATGTGAAATGACCCTTGTTAATGCGGCTAAAGATGTTAATGATAGGCAAAAAGGAGTTTTATTTGATAAATTAATTCACTTTTTCGGCTCTGAAGAAGCTTTGCGAGGTAGGGTTGTCGCTTTGTGGGGGCTTTCTTTTAAACCAGAAACAGACGATATGCGTGAAGCACCATCCTTGGTGCTTATAGAACAACTTAAAAATGCTGGTGCTGTCGTTAGGGCTTACGATCCAATAGCTATGGATGAGACAAGGCGTATTGTTGGAAAAGATGTCGTCTATTGTCAAAATATTTACGATGCTTCGTTAGGTGCTGATGCTGTTGTGGTGGTTACTGAGTGGAAAGAGTTTCGTATTCCGTTTTGGGATGTTGTAAAACGTTCTATGCGAGGTAATTTAATAATAGATGGAAGAAATATATTTGATATTAAAGAAATGGCGGAAAACGGTTTCGCATATTCTTCAATAGGACGAAAAAATATAAAATGAAAAAAATATTAGTTACTGGTGGGGCTGGGTTTGTAGGCTCTCATCTATGTAGGCGTTTATTAAAAGACGGTAATGAAGTAGTTTGTTTAGATAATTTCTTTACCGGTAGCAGGCGTAATGTCGCCGATCTTGAGTCAAATCCTCTATTTTCGGTTGTGGAGCATGACATCATAGATCCTTATTATATGGATCATGTAGATGAAATATATAATTTAGCTTGTCCTGCCTCTCCTATTCATTACCAATACGATGCCATAAAGACTATTAAAACGTCTATCTTAGGGGTTATTAATATGTTAGGCTTGGCAAAAAAAAGTGGTGCTAAAATTTTGCAAGCTTCGACAAGCGAGGTTTATGGAGACCCTTCAATTCATCCACAAGTTGAAAGTTATTGGGGTAATGTAAACCCTATCGGAATACGCTCTTGTTATGATGAAGGGAAGCGTTGTGCCGAGACGCTATTTATGGATTATCACCGTATGAACGGTGTCCGTGTGAAGATAATACGTATATTTAATACTTACGGTACGCATATGCACCCACATGATGGACGTGTAGTTTCTAATTTTATAGTTCAAGCCTTGAAAGGTGAAAATATTACTATTTATGGGACTGGCGAGCAAACACGTAGTTTTCAATATGTAGACGACTTGGTGGAAGGTATGGTGCGTATGATGGCTACCGATGATTCGTTTATTGGACCTGTAAACATAGGAAATCCGGGTGAATTTACTATGTTGCAGTTAGCGGAAAAAGTATTGGATAAAGTAGGAGGCAAGTCAAAAATTGTATTTATGCCTCTTCCGTCCGATGATCCTATGCAGAGAAAACCAGATATAACGTTGGCTAAAGCGAAACTAAATTGGCAACCTACCATAAATTTGGACGAGGGTTTAGAGCATACCATTGCTTATTTTAAGTCCATATTATAAGAGAGCAGTTTCGTTATTCTTTTGCGTTTTTATCTTAAAGTTATAGCATAGTTATGTGCTATAATCTATTTATACAAACCAAGTAATCATGACAATTTTGACTTCTAAAATCGAAACGGTTACTTAAAATAGTTTACAATGCTTTTAATAACCCATAGACGTAAAAATGTTTATTTGTGTAATACAGCTATTATATATACCTTTGTAAAATCTAATCTTATCCATAAAATATGAAAAAAAAGATCCTTATACTTCTACTTTTATTTTTTGTGACAACATCATGTATGTCAACTAAAGAGGTTCTATATCTTCAAGACACTTCGGATTATGTCGGACAAAAGATTGAGGCTCCATTATTGACAATTCAGCCTAATGACTTGTTAGATATCGTTGTTACTTGTCCTACTCCTGAGTTGGCTACTCCGTTTAATGACTATGGAATTAATACAGGAGTTGCTGGGCAGCGTGGTGTTAGTGGTGGTTCAGCAGGGACTCGTCAACAATATATAGTCGATGAGCAAGGCGATATAGTGTTTCCTATTTTAGGTCCTTTGCATGTTCAAGGACTTACATCTATACAAATCTCTGATATGATTTCCAATACCATAAAAGAAAAAGGATATATCCAAGACCCTTCAGTGTCAACAAAGATAACGAACTTTAGGATTTCTGTCATGGGCTCGGTAAAAATGCCAGGTGTTTATAATGTTGCAGATCAGAAAATCACAATATTTGAGGCTTTAAGTAAGGCTGGAGACCTTGACATACAAGGTAAAAGATATAACATTACTATTGTTAGGGAGATAAATGGTTTTCGTGCAATAGGACGCTTGGATATACGTAGTAAAGAGATATTTGAGTCTCCATATTACTATTTGCAACAAAACGATATAATATATGTAGAGCCTAATAAGGCTAAAATAAATTCAGGCTCTGATAGGCAGATAGCTATATTGTCCGCACAACTAACTACCGTGTTGGTGTCTGTTGCCTCTTTGATTGTAACATTAACAAGATAATTTAGTGTATTGATATGAATAATAATACTCAAAACGAACAATTTGATTTCGAGGAAAAGAGCGAGAATTATGTACTTAGAGATACGCTTGATGTAATCATTGCAAATTGGTACTGGTTTGTCGTCTCTGTTGTTGTTTTTACGCTTGCGGGTTACTATTATAGTAGTTCACGTCCGTTTTTATATTCAAAAGAAACGACAATCATTATTAAAGACGAAAAGAAAAATGGGATGTCTCCAGAGCTTGCCGCATTTTCGGATGTTGGTATGGGAATGCAAAGTACCGATGTAGAGAGTGAGGTTTATATCCTTAAGTCCAAATATCTTATGGCAAGAGTCGTGGAGCGTTTGGGGCTTAACCTTACATATATGCAAAAGAACGGCTTGAGATACGTTGATGTATACACTAATACTCCTGTTATTTTAAATCTTGTAGGGGATGTCACTGCCGGTAGCTTTGGTATGGATATAACTCCTATCAATGTAAACGAGGCGAGTGTTGTTTATCCGATTAGAAAAGGGGAGCTAAAAACGCAAAAGGTTAATTTTGGCGATACTATTACAACTCCATACTTCACTTTTGTCATTACAAAAGGAGTTTCTTTTACTAATAGTAACATAGACGTTCCTGTATATGTGAATTATGAAAATACAACAAGATCAGAAAATAGATACTCAAGAAAAGTCACTGTAAATAGAGCTGATAAGGTTACTGCTTTTGTGTCGTTGTCTATTAAAGATGGAAATGCGAAACGTGCTGAGGATATCCTTAATGCTATGGTTGAGATGTATAACATTGATGCCATACAAAATAAAAACTTGATAGCTCAAAATACAGAGGATTTTATCGTTGAGCGTTTGTCTAATATAAAAGGTGAACTTGGTGATGTAGATACGGAGGTTGAAACTTTTAAAAAAGACAATAATATTACAGATCTTACCATGGTTTCAAGCATGGCTCTTACGATAGGAGAAACGATACAAAAAGAGGTGGTCGATATAGAGATGCAGAAAAATATAGTAAATTTCTTTATAGAGTATCTTAAAGATCCGTCTCGTGAAAACGATCTTATTCCGTCTATTGCATTGGAAGATGTTTCTATTAACACAAATATCTCTAAATATAATGAGGAGATGTTGAAGTATAACAGAATGAGAAATGCTACAGGAGAGAATAACCCCGTTTTTGTTGATCTTGGGAATGCGCTTTCTTCATCTAAATCTGCTCTTATCAAATCTCTCGAAAATACAATGTCGTCACTTAATATCAAACTAAAAGATGTTAATCATCAGAACGACTTGATCAATAGACGTATAGAATCTGTTCCTACACAAGAGAAGGAGATTGTCGACATTATACGTCAGCAAAAGATAAAAGAAGAGCTATATCTTTATCTTCTTAATAAAAGAGAAGAGAATGCTATCACCCTTGCTATTACAGAGCCTAATGCACGTGTTGTAGATAAAGCATATGGTTCAAGTGCTCCTATATCTCCTATTTTAATATTCGATTTATTGCTTGCTATGGCTTTAGGTCTTGCTGTCCCTATTATTGTGATTTTTATAATCAATCTTATAGATACAAAGGTTCGAGGAAGACAAGATATTGAGCGTTTTACAACTGTTCCTATTTTTGGAGAGTTGCCTAAAAAGCCCAAGGCCAAGAAAAATGATTATATCGTTGTCTCTCCAAATGGCAAAGATCTTCTTTCGGAGATATTCAATATTTTATGTTTCGATCTTAACTTTGTTGCTAAGGAGAAAAAGTCAAGGGGATTAGTTTCTATGATGACATCTTCTATCTCTGGAGAGGGTAAAACATATTGTGCTCTTAATTTAGCATTGTCACTTGCTTATTTAGGGAAAAAAGTACTCATTTTAGATATGGACTTACGTAAGACTTCTGTAAGTAAGATCCTTTTAGAGAGGAAAACGAAAATACAAGGTATCACTAACTGGTTGGTAAATACGGAAGGTAAGACATATCAAGATTATATAGTTAAGAATATTAAACATGAAAATCTTGATCTTATGCCTGCTGGGGCGATACCGCCAAACCCTATCAATATTCTACTTGATACAAGGTTGGACGATATGGTTGATAGTATGAGAAGTGAATATGACTATATCATTATAGACTGTGTCCCTGCACGTATCGTTGCAGATGCTGGGATTATAAGTAGGTTTATAGATAATACTATATATGTGGTGCGTTCTCGTGTTTTGGATCGCCGTTACCTCCTTGATATAGAGAAGATGTATCAAGAAGGGAAGCTTAAAAATGTGTCATTCTTGATCACTGAAGTTGATATTGCACGAAGCAAATACGGCTACGGATATGGATATGGCTACGGCTACGGATATGGCTACGGCTATGGATATGGCTACGGCATAGATGATAAAAAGTAATTAATGTTTGGATTTTTTAGTAAAAGAAATATAGTGGCATCAGGTATTCTTTCTTCTATGATAGATATCCATTCTCATATACTATATGGTGTCGATGACGGCGCTCAAAAAGCGGAAAACAGTAAGGCCATTTTTGATGTATATAAAGAAATGGGGATAACTAAGATCTTTTGCACTCCTCATATAAAATTATCGATGCCGGATAATGATCCGCAAAGTTTAAAACAGAAGTTCGAACTCTTTAAAATAGAATTTCCAAATATGGAGATGCGTCTTGCAGCGGAATATATGTTAGACGAGTGTTTTTCTCATATGACTGAAGATAAAGAAATACTATCTTATGATGGAGAACACGTGTTGGTAGAGTTATATCGTCGAAACACCTTAGAAGAGATCTATGACAAGCTTTTTGGCATAGTGGTAAAAGGATACACTCCTGTTTTGGCACATCCGGAGAGGTACTTGTCTTTTAGTATGAGAGATCTTTTAACTATTAAAGATAGGGGTGTTCTGTTTCAGTTAAATATGCCTTCTTTAACCGATTATTATGGCGAAGTGGTTGGAAGACGTTCAAAAGAGTTTTTCGATGCTGATATATATGATTTTGTGGCGACCGATTTTCATGATGTGTCTCAAATGTATCATATATTATCGTTAACGACAGGACGTAAGGATAGAAAAAGGTTCGAGAAATTAATAGACAATAATAGATTATTGTGGATATAAGATAAAATAAGATAAAAAAGACATATAGCGCACCTTGCTTGGTGACTATATGTCTTTTTTGTGTTAAACACAGCCTCTAATACCTATTTAGAATAAGAGCAGCCCCTAAGGCACCTACAATTTGCGGATCTTCAGGGATGTGTATTTTTACTACACACATTTCTCTGTAATCATTCCTTTTTATAAGTTTTATGTTGCTCTTTCTTGTATATATTAGGATAATATTAATTTATGCTAATATTTTTGTTGTTATTATTGGATAATATTAAATATTTATGTATATTTGTCAAATAAATAATCACAAAACTAATATAAAAATTTTAAAAATGAAAAAATTACTCCTATTAATGCCTATCCTCTTTGGAGCGTTGATCTCTTGTGGAGGTGATGATGATCCAACTACTCCAGTTAAACCTGCAAAAGAGAAGATAACCGTTTCTCCTACATCTGTTGATGTGGCTAAAGATTTTGCTGGTACAAAAGAAATAGCTGTAACTTCAAAAGTAGCATGGAAGCTTACAGGTCTTCCTACAACAACTTGGCTTAAAGCCGATGTTGAGAGTGGAAAAGGTGATGGTAAAGTTGTTCTTACATTTATCGCCAATGCAACTGATAATGCTAATACAGCAACACTTATCTTTACAAACGACGACGGTAATACCGCTGAAGTTGCTGTGAAACAAGCAGGTGCTGATATTCCAAAACCTGATGGTAAACTAAAATTTGTTAATGTGGAGGGTGGCGATTTCCTAATGGGGGATCCAAACGCTGAAAACAACAAGGGTAATGAACCACGCCCTGTTAAATTATCATCTTTCCGTATTAGCACTTGTGAAATTACTCAAGCGCAATATGAAGCTGCTGTTGGTAATAACCCATCAATTCTTGTTAAAGGCGATTTATATCCTGTAACAGATGTAACATGGGACGATGCAATAGAATTTTGTAATAAATTAAGTGAAAAAGAAGGACTTACTCCTGCTTACGGTGTTGGACCTTCTCTTGTTGCTGGTTCTAACGGATATAGAATACCTACTGAAGCACAATTTGAATTTGCTGCAATAGGTGGTAAAAACACACAAGGACTTTGGTATCCTGGTAGTGATGAGGTGTCAGAGGTGTGTGTCGCTGCTGTCAAGGGTGATGAACCTGTAGAAAAAGGAGAATTGGCTGAAGTTGGGACAAAAAAGCCTAATGAACTTGGACTTTTCGACATGGGTGGTAACTGTTGGGAATGGGTATGGGACTATTATGAAGAAGTATGTACAACTACCGGTACTGATCCTTTTGGCCCTAAATCTGGAACTGATCATGCTATGAGAGGTGGTGCTTTTGACTCTTACTGGTATGCTTGCAGTGTATATGGTCGTTATAACACAGACCAAGGTTGGGATGACCTTTCTTTCCGTGTAGTTCTTCCTGCTGAAGGTAAGACTTGGGTGAAATAAAGTAAATGAGAACAATAAAATGGGAGGATCAAAATTTTGATCCTCCCATTTTATATTTGGTGAAATAAATTTTATAATATATCTTTGAAGTGAATAATTAAAATTTCTAATATGAAAAAAACAATACTCTCATTATTTATACTCTCATTGATTGGGTGTGTGGATGTTGATAAATTTGACAATTTAAAGGTCAACGTAAACACGGGTCTTCCTATTGGAACATATGCCATGACATCTAAAGACCTTGTCGATATGTTGGAATTAGATGTCCCTGATGCTGGAGTAGTTGGCGACAATGTTATGGTTGTTAGCTATACAGAGAAAGACTACGATGTCATGGATGAAAATATAATTGCCAATTTGGTGAAGATTGACGATCAACATAACCCTGTTGATTTTGATATCTCTTCTTTAACAAGCCAAGCCCCATCTGAGGGTGAAAATATTACAATAGACGATAACATGTCTGATATTTTCAGTGCTAAGGCAGGTGTCTTATTTAAAGAAGATGGGCATCCTAATAGAATAATCTTTAAAAGTGCTGTTGTCTCTATAACTGCTCAAGCTGTTGATATGCCTACAAGTGGACTTTATGTGGAAGTGCCGGGCATAATTAAAGATGGTGTCCCATTGCGCATTGCTTTTGGTGAAAGCCGTATTCTTGATGATACTTATCTCGTTAATGTTGAGAAAGAGGGTGATAATAACTCGTTTGTCAAAGTCTTTGTTAAAGGTTCAACACGACTAAAAAGCACCTCTGTTCTTAAGGCCATTTTCAATGTGACAAGCATGGATGTTAAATATCTGGATGGTTATTTGGGACGAAAAATAGAGCAAAATACAAATACATTTTTTTTAGGAGATATTTCAAACGGATTTAAAAATGTAGATAATTTCTATCCTGAAAACATAACTCTTAATGTCAAGATAGACAATGCTTTTGAGGCATTACCACTCTTGGTGCAGATGACTAAAATCACTTTTATTAATAAGATTGATGCCACTAAAAGTGTAAGCGTAGATATTAACAATGGCTTAAATGTGGATCGGTTTTTCCTTAATAAAGGGGCTAATGTTATAACAATAGATAACTCTATTACAAAAAGTGGGACGGGGCTTAGTGATGCCTTTTCTAAAGACATGGAGAGCGTGGACATAGAATATAACATCTATACAAACCCTAACGATGCCGATGCTATGGGCAATGTTTTACAAAATAGAGATAACATAATTATAGTAGATACAAAAATCAATTCTTCGGCAGATATTAAAGTTCCGCTAAAGGGTTATATGACAGGTCTTGCAGTTGATACCATCTTATATGTAGACTTTGATGTCTCAGAGCTTGATGTTAAAAAATTACAATATAATATAAGTGCTGCTAATACCTTTCCAATAAATTTAGATATGACATTGGTTATTACAGACAAAAAGACAGATGAGATAATATCTAAAGAAGATACACCTATCTTTATTCCTGGTGAAGGGAGTTTGTCTTTTAAACAAGATAATATCAGACTTATTGAGGGAGCAGGTGTCGATAAGTTATTCTCAAAACAAGCAAATTTAGGCATAAGGCTTAAAGGGAATACTATCGGTGCTGATAAAAAAGAAATAGTCTCGTTTTTACACAACGATGAGGCACTTCTTAATTTATTTATAGGTCTTCAAGGAGATCTTTATTTTGAGGAAAAGAGTAAATAATATGAAAAGAAATCTTCTTAAATTATTCGTATTGTCTTTTATAGTATTGACAATACCTTTAAGTAAAACAGTATATGCACAGTCTTTAGATATGGCTGTTGCCTCTGGAAATACTCTTTTACTTGGTGAGTTGAACCCTGCTTCACAAATGGATCGTTCATATATTGTATTTCCGCTTTTTGGAAATATAGCACTTAACGCTTCTGCACCAACTAACCTAAATAAGGCAGTAACAACAAATGCGGATGGTAATTATCTTAATGCCGATAAAGTTGCTAAGGCATTGGATAAAAGATCGATGAACGTCAACCTTAATATGGATATTATTAGCTTTGGTGTAAAGTTCAAAAAAGACCATATGATAACTTTTAGCACTAAGGCGAAAGTCGATGCCGATGCTATGTTGCCTGGTGATGCAGTGACCTTTCTTACCTCAAACCCTTTAACAGCACTCAATTCATATAATTTAAATTTAGGAGCTAACGCTATTGGATATGGTGAAGTCGCTGTTGGTTATTCTTATAATGTATGGAGAAACCTAACTGTGGGTGTAAAATTTAAATATCTTGCTGGTTTTATGTATGCAGGATCAGACTCTTATGCCGATCTACTATTGCGTGATGATGCTACTTATGATGTTAAGGGTGATATAGATATGAGACTTGTAGGTGTCGATACGGAAAACGATAACGATATTGATATCGGCGCAAACAGTGGTTTCGGTTTTGACTTCGGAGCAGAATATGATTTTGAAGATCTTGGACTTAAGGTAGGTCTTTCTATGACAGATATAGGATTTATAAAATGGGGGTCTGGAGCAAGCACACGTTTGTTATCTTCTGATCCGAATGGCGTTTATCACTTTATTGGTGTAGAAGATATGGGTCAATATCTTGAAGAGGGAAGTGACTTCCAAGATGGGTTAGATGTCCTTCAAGACGATCTTTTAAATGCCTTAAATGTAGATACGATATATAACTCATCATTTAAAAGCAATTTAGCTCCAAAGCTAAATATATATGGTTCTTATGCTATTGACAACGCTCGTAGGCATAATGTGTCTTTAAATATGATAACACGTTTTAATCCCGGTAAGGCTCTGAAAAATGATTTTGCTGCTACTGTGGGTTATACATATTGTAATAAAAGAGATAACTTCCGTGCTTTAGCAGGTTATACGATAAGTAACCGTTTAGGGTCTAAGTTTTCTGCTGGAATAGTTACAGAGGGGCGTGGCGGAGAATTTTTCTTTTTAGTAGATGCTTTTCCTGCTCGTAGTGTGGGCTTTAGGATAGGAGGGGCTTTCTATTTGGGACGTAAGACAGTAACAAACTAAAATATGGTAAATAAAGTAATTCTATTGGGGAATGTTGGCGCAGACCCGGAGATCCGTATCTTTGAAAACGGATCTAAAGTTGCAAGGGTGCGCCTTGCAACTACTGAACGTTATTATAACAAAGAGACTAAGGAGAAAAAGGAAAATACCGAATGGCATACATTAACTCTTTGGTCGGGATTGGCAAATTTGGCTGAACAATATATCCGTAAAGGAAGTCAAATATATGTTGAAGGTCGTCTTCGTAATACCGAATGGCAAGATTCTACTGGAGCTAAACGATATGGCGTTGAGATATTATGCGATGTTGTAAATCTGCTTGGTCGTCGTGGTGCTGATGGAGAGGCTTCTCAGCCTTCTAAAACTCCATATACTCCTCAACAAACGCCTTCTCATGTTGCTGCTCAAACGCCACAGCAGCCACAATCTACTCCTCAACCTTTGGAAGAGGATGATGATCTCCCATTCTAATGGAGATAAAAGACATCGTATCTGACAAAATAAAATTTCAGGGGTTCTCTTCGCTTAGCGATATAGAACTCCTGTCTTTACTATTGGGTAATGGTTCCGTATCGGAAAATATAATTGCCAAATCACAAGGGCTTATAGATAAATATGGAAATATAGAAACATTACTCTCTCTTGATATATTGGCTTTAGGACGTGAAAAGGAGTTGAGTGGGAAACACGCTATTGTCGTCTCTCTTTTTAATGAGTTTTCAAGACGAGGCTATTATCTTTCTGACCGAGAAATCGTTATTATTAGAAATACTGCCGATGTGGAGAAAATGTTTATGCCTATATTATCAAATCTGCAACATGAGGAGTTTTGGCTTCTTTGTTTAAATGGCTCACGTCGTGTTCTCGACAAAGTAAAATTAGGACATGGCGGAATGGACGGTGTCTTGGTCGATGTTCGTATCGTTATGCGCCATGCTATAAATAAACTTGCCTCATCAATAATCCTTGTTCACAACCACCCATCTGGATCTATGGAGGCGAGTGATTGTGATGTAGAGATAACTAAAAAAATAGACGCTGCCTCTAAACTACTGGAAATAAAGTTTTTAGAGCACGTAGTGATAACTCCTGCTGGAGCCTTCACAATAGAAATATAAACAAATTTATATTTCTTAACACTTTGTAATAATATTTTTACTATCTTTGCAAAGTATGAAAAAAGAAACATTATATAACCTAAGTATGAACGTGTCTAATGCAAAGAGCAATTCTCGCTCTCGGCGTTCTGCTTCTTTGTTTCTTAAATAAGGAACTATCTTAATTTCCAAACAACAATTTTTAATTTTCGTAAACGCCTTTTAAGACGTTTTTTGTAATTGCATAAAATCAATGAATATAAATGATTTTTATGTCGTTGTGGCTACCGCTGAACACATCTCCTATGCTAAAGAGATATGTGAAGAGATGAGCTCTTCGGCTAAAAAAAGAGGGACAGGTATAGCACGTCGTAATCCAGAATATGTCGCTCGTAAGATGATGGAAGGTAAGGCTGTGATAGCCTTTTATAAAGATGGACGTTGGGCTGGATTTAGCTATATCGAGAGTTGGGAAGGAGAACAATATGTTGCAAATTCAGGGCTAATCATAAATCCCGAATTTCGAAAGTTAGGACTTGCAACTCTCATTAAACGAAAAACATTTGCCCTATCTTTAAAACTGTATCGTGGAGCTAAACTTTTTGGTCTTACTACTGGTTTGGCGGTCATGAAAATAAATAGCGAATTGGGGTATAAGCCTGTTACATATCTTCAATTAACAAAAGATGATAAATTTTGGAAAGGGTGTGAAAGCTGTGTCAATTACGAGGTTTTAAAAATGAAAAATTATACCAATTGCCTCTGTACAGCGATGATATTTGATCCTAAAAAAGAAACTTCTCATTTTAATATCGATGAGATATTAAGAAAAGAGAGGTTTGATGTTTGTGATATAAAATAATTAATAATAATGAAAAAAGTAGTTTTAGCATATAGTGGAGGTTTAGACACCTCTTATTGTGGAGTTTATTTGTCAAAAACAATGGGTTTGGAGGTCCATGCCGTTCTTGCAGACACGGGTGGCTTTTCGTCTCAAGATATAGAAACGGTAAAAAATAGAGCTTACGAAATAGGATGTAGCTCGTTTACGTGTCTCGATGTGTCACAAAAATATTATGACGACACGGTGAAATATATGATATTTGGGAATATGCTTAAAAATGGCACATATCCCATTTCTGTAAGTTCAGAACGTATCTCTCAAGCTATTGCCGTTGCTCAATATGCGCTTTCTATTGATGCCAACTATATATGTCATGGTAGTACAGGAGCAGGAAACGATCAAGTGCGTTTCGATATGATATTTGGTATCGTAGCTCCTAAGATAGAGGTGCTTGCCCTCATAAGAGAAAAAGGACTTAGTCGTAGTCAAGAGATTGATTTTTTGAAGGAGCATGGCATAGAGATGGATTTTGTGAAGGCTGAATATTCAATAAATAAAGGTCTTTGGGGAACATCTGTCGGTGGTAAAGAGACGTTAACCTCTTCGCAACCCCTTCCTGAAGAAGCGTACACTTTACATTGTAAAAAAAACGAAAATGAAACAATAAATATATCTCTGTCTTTCGTTAAAGGTGAGTTGGTGGGCATTAATGGAATGAATTATAATTTTTTAGAGGCAATAAAGAAACTCCAAGATATAGCTGGCGAATATGCAATAGGTCGTGGAATGCACATAGGTGATACTGTAATAGGAATAAAAGGTAGGGTTGGCTTTGAAGCAGCAGCTCCTATCATAATAATCAAGGCTCATAATACGTTAGAGAAACATACATTATCAAAGTGGCAGCTATTTTGGAAAGATCAGATTTCTGCTTTTTACTGTAACAATTTGCATGATGGGCTTTATTTTGAACCTGCAATGCGAGATATGGAGGCTTTATTGGCTAATAGCCAACGTTTTGTTACGGGAGATGTATTTGTAAAACTCATGCCATATCGTTTTGAGATTGTCGGTATAGAGTCTAAGCACGACCTTATGGATAACTCGTTTGCCACTTATGGAGAGGTAAATAATATGTGGAGTGGTGATGACATAAAGGGGTTTGGGAAGATACTCTCTAACAGTTCTATGATATATACAACCATTAACGGTCATGATAAGTTATGAGTATGAAAATTAAAGCTGGGATAGTCGGAGGAGCAGGGTATACAGGGGGAGAGGTTTTAAGATTACTCCTTAATCATCCTAATGTGGAAATAGTGGCTGTGCAAAGTACAAGCAACAGTGGAAAGCAAATCATAGATGTTCACAGTGATCTGATAGGCGATACCAATATGTCGTTTGTGGATACAGTCCCTTTGGATGTCGATGTTTTATTTTTATGTATGGGACATGGGAAAAGCAGGGTGTTCCTTAGTGAAAATAATGTGAGGGCAAAGATAATAGATTTAGGTAACGACTTTAGGCTTCACAGAGATAGTGATTTTGGCGGTAGACATTTTGTCTATGGGTTAAGAGATTTTTTTGCTTCTGAAATTGAAAAGGCAGATAGCATAGCTAATCCCGGATGTTTCGCAACGGCTTTGCAGATGGCTCTGTTGCCTCTTGCAAAAGCGTCTTTACTTGTTGGAGATGTAAATATAACTGCAATAACAGGTTCGACAGGTGCGGGACAAGCTCTTTCTGCAGGGACGCATTTCTCGTTAAGAGAAAATAACATATCGACTTATAAAAGTTTCACACATCAACATTTAAGTGAGATAATAGAGTCTATTAAGAGATTACAACCCTCTTTTTGTGACGAATTGAATTTTATACCATATAAAGGTGATTTTACTAGAGGAATTTTTGCTACCTTGCACACCGTTTATAATGGCGATATAGAAACGGTAAAAAACATATATAAAAACTATTATTTAAACTCTCCATTTGTACATATTACAGATGACGAGGTATACCTAAAACAAGTTGTCAATACTAATAAATGTATATTAAAGATAGAGCAACATGGGAAACATCTTATGATAACATCTGTTATCGATAATTTGCTTAAAGGGGCTGCTGGGCAGGCGGTGGAGAATATGAATTTGATGTTTAAACTTGATCCTAAAGCAGGTCTCAGGTTAAAACCATCGGCATTTTAATTGATAAAAGAAATGGGAATTTTTGATGTTTATCCCTGTTATAATATAACTATTGAGAAGGCAAAAGATATGCTTCTTTGGGATAGTGAGGGTAACGAATATTTGGATATGTATGGCGGGCACGCTGTGATCTCTGTTGGACATAGCAATTACCACTTTGTGAATATGCTAAAGAAGCAGATCGATAAAATTGCTTTTTACTCAAATTCTATTGTCATACAGCAACAACAAGAGTTGGCACACAGGCTTACCACCATAAGTGGTAAAGAGTGGTATAATATGTTTTTGTGTAATAGTGGAGCTGAGGCAAACGAAAATGCTTTTAAGTTAGCCTCTTTTCATAATGGCAAAAAGAAAATAATCTCCTTTAGTGGATCGTTTCATGGACGTACCTCTTTAGCTGTTGCTGCAACGGATGATAATAAAATTACGGCTCCGGTAAATGAAAATAGCGATGTGGTGATACTCCCATATAACGACATTGAAGCCTTAGAAGAAGAATTTATGAAGGGCGGTGTTACAGCTGTTATCGTAGAGGCTATTCAAGGTGTTGGAGGAGTACAAGTTGCTACTCAACGTTTTTTGGAGAAGATGCGTATGTTGTGTTATACTTACGATGCTGTTATGATAGCCGATTGTGTTCAGTGTGGATGTGGACGTACAGGGCGTTATTTTGCTCTTGATGAGAGTGGGGTTGAGGCTGATATATATACTATGGCAAAGGGTATTGGTAATGGCTTTCCAATGGGAGGGCTTCTTATATCTCCAAAAATAAGAGCTGAATATGGAATGTTAGGCACCACATTTGGAGGGAGTTATCTTGCTTGTACAGCGGCTCTTGCCGTAATAGACGAGATTGAAGATAGGGAGCTTATGAAAAATGCCGGCGAGATGGGACATTACCTTGTTGAGGAGATAAAGGCTTTGAAAAGTGATAAGATCTTAGAGGTTAGGGGTAGAGGGTTGATGATAGGTGTAGAGTTTAATTGTGATGCCACACCCATAAGATCACGCCTATTATCTATGGAAAATATATTTGTAGGTAATGCAAAAAATAAAAGAATAATAAGGCTATTGCCTTCAATGACAATAAGCAAGAATACGTGTGATAAATTTGTTAAATCATTAAAAAAAGTACTATGATAAAAGTTTTTAAAATTGGTGGAAATGTCATCAATGATCCAAAAGCGTTAGATGCTTTTGTTGCCGATTTTGCTCATGTGGAAGGACCAAAAATTCTTGTACATGGAGGTGGAGACTCTGCTACTAATTTCGCTAAGAAGCTAAATGTGTATAACACTATGGTCGAGGGGCGTAGAGTAACAAATACCGATATGATAAAAATCGTAACCCAAATATACGCTGGTCAGATAAATAAAGATATTGTTTGTCGATTTAGTAAAGTTGGTGTGAGTAGTTTTGGCTTTTGTGGCGTAGACGGGATGTCTATGAGATCTGTTAGACGTGTGGCTGGTAGTGTAGATTTTGGATTTGTGGGCGACCTCGATGAGACAGGGATAAACACAACGATATTTATGAACTTGATAAACAACGGAATACTCTCTGTTATTGCTCCTATAACAATTGGTGCTGAATATGAAATATTGAACACTAATGCCGATACTGTGGCGCAATCTATTGCGGTTGCTCTTTCTAAGGAAGATGAGGTAGAACTTGTTTATTGTTTTGAGAAAGATGGTGTTCTTCGTGATGTGTCGGATGCTTCGACTCTCATTAAAGATATCGATTTAGATGTTTACAGAGAGCTAAGAGATAAGAAAATAGTCTTTGAGGGCATGATCCCTAAGATAGATAACGCCTTTACAGCTATCTCACGTGGCGTAAAGAGAGTGTGTATGTGTAGTAGTAAAAACATTCTTCAAGAAGGATATGGAGGTACCGTTATAGTAAGATAATCAATAGATGATTTATGCTGATCTTTTAAAAGATATTATTAGAATTCCGTCTATTTCAGGAGATGAAAATGGAGTAGCCTCGTTAATTGAAAGATCTCTAAAAAGAGAGAGAGTTTGTGTTTTCCGTTCAGACAACAATATATGGGCATATAACAGATTTTTCGATAAGTCGAAAAAGACAATCATGTTGTGTTCCCATATAGATACAGTCCCACCAAATGATGGGTATGTCATAGACCCATATTCTCCATATATCCAAGATGATAAGCTATTTGGGCTTGGAAGTAATGACGCAGGGGCAAGCGTTACAGCTTTTATAGCCCTTTTTTTACACTTTTTCAATAGGGAAAGCCTTAAATACAACCTATGTCTTGCTATTGTCTCTGAAGAGGAGATTGTAGGAGAGAATGGCGTGACATCAATATTGCCAAAGATAGGAAATATAGATTTTGCAGTTGTGGGAGAACCTACAAGTATGAAAATGGCTGTTGCTGAAAGAGGTCTTATGGTTTTAGATTGTATCGCCACAGGCAAGAGCGGACACGCTGCACACGACAATACTATAAACCCTATACTTATTGCGATGAAAGATATAGGATGGTTTTCAAATTATAAATTCGGAAAGACATCTCCTCTTCTTGGGGATGTGAAAATGAGTGTCACGATAATTAAAAGTGGCAATAGACATAATGTAGTCCCCTCAGAATGTCGATTTACCGTCGATGTGAGGAGCACCGAATGTTACACTCACAGTGAAATATTAAATATCATTTCTCACAATGTCATTTCCTCTGTCACCCCACGTTCTACACGGCTTAACCCCTCGTCCATAGATCTTTCGCATCCGATTGTTTGTGCCGCAAAAGACATAGGCATAGATGTTTTCGGATCAAAAACGTTATCAGACCAAGCTTTAATTCCCTTTCCAAGTGTTAAAATAGGTGTCGGCGACTCTCAAAGGTCACATACTGCTGACGAATATGTATATGTGAGTGAATTAGAGGATGGAATAGCCAAATTTATAAAACTTTTTAATGAGATATTATGACCAAACTATGGCAAAAAGATAAAGAGGTGGATGCCTCAGTAGATGCTTTTACTGTGGGTAGAGATAGAGAGATGGATATGATGTTGGCAAAGTCCGATGTCATAGGTTCTTTGGCACATACAAAGATGCTTTCGTCGATAGGGCTACTTACACAAAAGGAGTTGACAGATATACATAGAGCTTTAAAAAACATATATAAAGAGATAGAACAAGGCGTTTTTCAAATAGATACTTCCTCTGAAGACATACATTCTTATATTGAGTTGCGACTAACACAGGAGATAGGTGAGGCAGGGGCAAAGATACATAGTGGGCGTTCTCGTAACGATCAAGTCTTAGTAGATATAAAGTTGTTTTTGCGAGAAGAACTATGGAGCGTTACACAACTTATGAAAGAGTTGTTTGAGACGCTTCAAGTGTTGTCTGATAGGTATAAAAAGGTTCTAATTCCAGGTTATACACATCTTCAAGTTGCTATGCCTTCTTCTTTTGGACTTTGGTTCGGTGCTTTTGCTGAGAGCCTCACCGATGACCTTCGTATTTTGAAGAGTGCTTACGACATCTCAAACCGTAATCCTTTAGGGTCGGCAGCAGGGTATGGCTCTTCTTTCCCTCTAAATCGTAGTTATACCACTGAATTGATGGGCTTCGAAGGGTTAAACTATAATGTGGTATATGCTCAAATGGGACGAGGAAAGAGTGAGAAGATAGCCTCTTTTGCTTTGGCTTCTGTTGCAACAACACTCTCACGTCTTGCGATGGATAATTGTATGTTTATGTGTCAAAATTTTGGCTTTGTTAGTTATCCCGATGAGTTTACCACAGGGTCGAGCATCATGCCACATAAGAAAAATCCAGATGTCTGGGAGTTAGTGCGTGGAAAATGTAATCTCCTTCAGGCGTTGCCAAATACAATCTCTATGCTCACAGTAAATCTTCCGCAAGGATATAACCGTGACCTACAATTGCTAAAAGAACATATATTCCCTGCTTTTTCAGAGCTTAAATCGTGCTTAACGATGTCTAAGACCATGTTAGAGCATATTGTGGTAAAGGAGAATGTGGTGTCGGAAGGACGTTATGATTATCTCTTTAGTGTGGAGCAGGTTAATAAAATGGTTTTAGAAGGGGTCCCTTTTAGAAAGGCTTATAAAAGCGTAGGTAGAGTGATAGAAAATGGCAGTTATACGCCTATACGAGATCTTAATCATACACATGAAGGGAGTATAGGCAATTTGTGCAACAATGAGATACAAGATGTTTTTATGTCGCTTTTGTCGAGTTTTAATCATGAGAAAGTAGTCTGTAAATTAGAAAAATTAGTTAGATGAGAAATTTCATTTCAGTAGATGATATAGGTGATTTTTCGGTTGCTTTAGATGAGGCTGCCGAGCTGAAAGCTGATCCTTTTAAATATCGTGAGATAGGAAAAAACAAAACGTTATTGATGATTTTCTTTAACTCAAGCCTCAGAACACGTCTCTCAACGCAGAAAGCTGCAATAAATCTTGGTCTTAATGTTATGGTCTTAGATGTAAATCAAGGAGCTTGGAAACTGGAAACAGAACTTGGCGTAGTGATGGACGGAGATAAAGCGGAGCATCTTTTGGAGGCGATCCCTGTGATGGCATCATATTGTGATATTATTGCCGTTCGCTCTTTTGCTGATCTGCAAGACAAAAAAAGAGATTATGCGGAGGTTATCCTAAATCAATTTATAAGATATTCAGGTAAGCCAGTTATTAGTTTAGAGTCTGCAACACGTCATCCACTGCAATCTTTTGCTGATTTGATAACTATCGAGCAATATAAAAAAAGAGAAAGACCAAAAGTAGTTCTTTCATGGGCTCCTCATCCTAAGGCTCTTCCGCAGGCTGTTCCCAATTCTTTTGCCGAATGGATGAATAAGACAAACTATGAGTTCGTTATAACTCATCCGGAAGGTTATGAGTTAGACGATAAGTTTGTCGGTCGAGCCACTGTTACTCATAATCAAAATGAGGCTTTTGAAGGAGCCGACTTTATTTATGCCAAAAATTGGTCTATTGCCAAAGATGAAAATTATGGTAAAATATTATCAAAAGATATGTCTTGGCGTGTAGACGAAGAAAAGATGAGCCTTACAAATAAAGCTTATTTTATGCATTGCCTCCCGATACGTCGTAATATGATAGCCACAGACGCTGTTCTCGATTCGGAAATGTCATTGGTTATCCCCGAAGCAGCAAATCGAGAAGTGTCAGCCACAGTGGTTTTAAAGATGCTTATTTTGTCATGAATTAATAATATGATAAATAATTGATAAAAAAACAAGAATTGTCATAAATTTTTTCTTATCTTTGCCTGCAAGAAGTAAAATCACTATGAATTTAAAAGAAGAAAAAATTTTAGTTACGGGAGGTGCCGGTTTTATAGGATCAAATTTATGCGAGGCGTTGCTTAATATTGGTGCTAAAGTCGTTTGTTTAGATAACTTTTCAACAGGGAAAAGTGAAAATATAGAGCCGTTTTTATCAAATAAGAATTTCAAATTGGTAGTTGGAGATATTCGCAATATTTCTGATTGTCAAAAGGCTATGGATGGTGTTAGTTATGTCTTGCAGGAGGCTGCACTTGGCTCTGTTCCACGTTCAATAAACGATCCTATCACAACAAACGAAGTCAATATTGGAGGTTTCTTAAATATGCTTGTCGCTGCACGTGATGCTGGGGTTAAGCGTTTTATATATGCTGCATCTTCGTCTACTTATGGCGATTCTAAAAACCTACCTAAGGTGGAGGATGTTATAGGAAAGCCTTTGTCTCCTTATGCGATAACTAAATATGTAAATGAACTATATGCCGACATATTCTCAAGAACCTATGGTATTGAGTGTATCGGTCTTCGTTATTTTAATGTTTTTGGTCGTCGTCAAGATCCTTATGGAGCTTATGCTGCCGTCATCCCTTTGTTCGTGAAAAAGCTTATTGCTCACGAATCTCCTGTAATAAATGGAGATGGTGAATATTCACGTGATTTTACATATATAGATAATGTAATTCAGATGAATTTACTTGCAATTCAAGCCGATAGTAAATCTGCAAACACTGTTTATAATACCGCTTATGGAGAAAGAACAACCTTAAATCAATTAGTTACATACCTTAAAGAATATCTTTCGGAGTTCGATCCTAAGATTGCCGATGTGAAAGTCATACATGGTGAAAATAGGGTTGGAGACATTCCTCATTCTTTAGCATCAATAGAAAAAGCAAAAAAACAATTAAACTATAATCCATTATTTAATATGGCAAGCGGACTTCGTGAAGCCACAAAATGGTATTACGAAAACTTAAAATAAATTACGAAAACTTAAAATAGATTATGAAAGATATAAAAATAGCTGTCATAGGGCTCGGTTATGTCGGGTTGCCTTTGGCTCGTCTCTTTTCTGAAAAATACCCAGTTGTGGGTTTCGATTTAAAAAAAGATCGTGTAGCAGCACTTATGACAGGTGTTGACTCTACTCTTGAGGTTGAAAACGATCTTTTATCTAAATCGCTTGTTAAGGTTAATCCTAAAATTGGTTCAAAAGGGCTGTTTTGCTCGTCAAACCTTGATGATATGCGTGATTGTAACTTTTATATTGTTGCAGTACCTACTCCCGTAGACAGCACAAACCGTCCAGACTTACGCCCTTTAGTTGGTGCAAGCAAGAGCGTGGGTGCGGTCATATCTAAGGGTGATATAGTTGTTTACGAGTCTACTGTATATCCCGGAGCCACTGAAGAAAGTTGCCTTCCTGTTATCGAAGAGGTGTCAGGCTTAGTGTTTAACAAAGATTTCTTTGCCGGATATTCACCTGAACGTATAAATCCTGGTGATAAAGTACATACTGTTGAGAATATAAAGAAGATAACTTCAGGTTCTACTCCTGAGGCTGCTAAGATTATAAATAACGTATATCAATCGGTCATAAAGGCAGGTACACACCTTGCTCCCTCTATAAAAGTTGCGGAGGCTGCAAAGGTGATTGAAAATTCACAACGAGATATTAACATAGCTTTTGTAAATGAATTATCCAAAATATTTGAACGCATGGGAATTGATACCCTTGATGTTTTGGAGGCTGCTGGAACAAAATGGAATTTCCTACCTTTCCGTCCGGGTCTTGTCGGTGGACACTGTATTGGTGTAGACCCATATTACCTTGCTCAAAAAGCTCAAGAATATGGTTATAACCCAGAGATCATCCTTGCTGGTCGTCGCATGAATGACGGTATGGGTGAATATGTTGCCTCTCAAGTGGTGAAAGTCATGATTAGCAAAGAGATGCTTATTAAAAATGCCGACGTGTTAGTATTAGGTATTACTTTTAAGGAGAACTGTCCCGATGTGCGTAACACAAAGGCTGTTGATGTGGTAAATGCCTTGAAGAATTATGGTATTAACGTAACTGTTTTTGATCCATGGGTTAATAAATCGGAGGTTAAGCGAGAGTATGGTCTTGATATAGTTACAGAGATGCCAAAAGGCAAGTTCGATGCTGTCGTGCTTACTGTCGCACATAACGATTTTGCAGATATAAATCTCGATAACGTTATTAAACCTAAAAGCGTTATCTATGATGTAAAAGGAGTGTTAAAGAAATATGATAAGAGATTATGATTAATATCTTAGTTACTGGAGGAGCCGGTTTTATAGGGGCTAACTTTGTTAAGTATATGCTTAGACGATATAACGATGTGTCTTTGGTTGTGCTTGATGCCTTGACTTATGCCGGAAATATAAAAACTATTAGTAACGATATTGAGAGTGGACGTGTGGAGTTTGTGAAAGGCGATATATGTGACGCTAAGATTGTTAATGACATCTTTGAAAAAAGAGATATTGACTTTGTTGTCCATTTTGCTGCTGAGTCTCATGTGGATAGAAGCATTGAAAATCCACAATTGTTCCTTGTTACTAATATATTAGGTACTCAAAATCTATTAGAGTGCGCTAAAAAAAGTTGGTCTATCGGTGGAGGACAATATAAAAAAGGGAAGAAATTTATACATATATCTACTGATGAGGTCTATGGGTCTTTGAAAAAAGATTTCGATACTCCTATTGCTTTGAAGGTGGGTGATGCTATAAAAAGTGTTGTCAAAAATAGAGAAGATATACACATCTATGGAGATAGCTTCTTTACTGAGGAGACACATATTGCTCCCCATTCGCCATATTCTGCTTCTAAGGCATCGTCTGATATGATTGTTATAGCATATCATGATACTTATGGGTTGCCTATAAATATAACCCGTTGTTCTAATAATTACGGGGCATACCAATTTCCGGAGAAGCTTATACCTCTTGTTATAAAAAACATAATTGAGGGTAAAAAGATACCGGTATATGGCAAAGGCGATAATGTTAGAGATTGGCTCTTCGTTGAAGATCATGCTAAAGCGATAGATACCGTTATGCGTAAAGGTGCTGTTGGTGAGGTCTATAACATTGGTGGCTTTAACGAAGAAACAAATATAAATATGGTGAGGCTTATGATAGACATCATATATAAAATAATGAGAGAGTCTAATAAATATCATAATCTTCTGAAAATAGATGTTGATAAAATAAACTATGACCTCATCACTTTTGTTACAGATAGGTTAGGACATGATATGCGTTATGCTATTGACCCTACAAAAATTGCGACAGATCTTGGTTGGTATCCAGAAACTCCTTTTTCTGAAGGCATAGAAAAAACTATTAGATGGTATCTTGATAATCAAGAATGGGTTTCTGATGTTACAAGTGGGGAGTACCAAAAGTATTACGATAAAATGTATAATGGACGATGAAAGGAATTGTATTAGCAGGGGGATCGGGTACTCGTTTATACCCTATCACCAAAGGTATCTCTAAGCAACTTATCCCAATTTATGATAAACCGATGGTTTATTATCCTATCTCGGCTCTTATGCTTGCAGGGATAAGAGAAATATTGATAATCTCTACTCCAGACGACCTACCGAGTTTTCGAAGGTTGCTTGGTGATGGAAGTGATTTTGGTGTTTCTTTTGAATATGCTGAGCAACCTTCTCCAGATGGTCTTGCTCAAGCGTTTATTATAGGCGATAAATTTATAGGTACAGACTCTGTATGTATGGTTTTGGGCGATAATATATTCTATGGACACGCTTTTATTTCAATGCTACACAAAGCTGTCTTGACGGCTGAAAAAGAAAATAAAGCGACAATATTTGGCTATCGTGTGGATGACCCTCAGCGTTATGGCGTTATAGGATTTGATGATGATAATAATGTTACGAGTATCATAGAAAAACCATCTGATCCAAAATCTAATTATGCTGCTGTGGGGCTTTATTTTTATCCTAATAGTGTAGTTGACATAGCAAAAACTATAAAACCATCTGAGCGTGGAGAGTTAGAGATAACAACGTTAAATCAAGAATATCTTAAACGTAAAGAATTAAAAGTAAACATCTTAGGACGAGGTTTTGTGTGGTTGGATACAGGCACACACGAATCGTTATCGCAAGCCTCTACTTTCGTTGAGGTTATATCTGCTCGTCAGGGTCTTAAAATGGCTTGCCTTGAAGAGATAGCGTATAACTCTGGTTGGATAAGTTCAGAGAAATTACGCAAGGTTGCTGAGCCCATGAAAAAAAATGAATATGGGGAATATTTATTAAATCTTTTAAAATAGAGAATAATGGTATCATATAGGAAAATTACTAATCAACTTCTTAAAGTGGTTAAATCTCGATATCTGCCAAAAGCTTTTGTGCTTTTTATAGATATGTTTTTTGTTTTTATAGCTTATGCTTTTGTTTTATTACTGTTTACCTTGTCTCATAACGCTACAATGTCGGAGTTTATGTATGAGATTATGGATTATAAAACGCTTATAGTCTTAGGTTCTTATACTATAATGTTTGTAGTATATCGTTCTTACATGGGTATTTTGCGCTACTCTAATATAAATGACATGAAGACTATATCTATGTCGATAGTGTCATCTCTTATTTTGCTATGGGTTTTGAATTTTATATTTGAGCAGTTTCATCCCGATCTTATTCTTCGTCGTAAATTTATATTTTTACAAGCCGTAGTACTTTATGTAATGATCGTTATAATGAGGCTCTCGGTGAAATTTATGTATCAATATTTTTACGAAAGATATAAAAATCCGGTTAAGAGAGCTGTGATATTAAATATACGAGGTAATATATTCACTAAGATAGAACTTTTTAACACTCCGACACTCCGGAAATATAAGATAATTATTGTCATTAATAGTGGAAATGCTCTTGGGGGCAAAAGAATATCTAATATTCCTATTATAAATATAGGTAATGACGAAGAGTTCTTTAATGCGATAAAGAAAAAGCATCGTTTGACTACTTTGCTCATTGATGCTGAGGATGTGCCTTTTGTTAGAGGAACTATTGCTGATAGAATTATTGATGCAGGCTTTTCAATACAAGTGTTAAATAGTGTCGAGGAATATAATGCTGAAGGAGGTTTAAGCAAGGCTGTAAACCTGTCCAATATGAAGATAGAAGACTTGTTGGGAAGATCACAAATTATTCTTGATACCGATAAAATAAGAGAGTTCCTATTTGATAAGGTTGTCATTGTGACTGGTGCTGCGGGATCTATTGGTAGTGAGATAGCTCGTCAAGTTGTCGATTTTAAGGTTAGAAAAATAATATTATTCGATAATGCCGAAACCCCTCTATATACAATAAATAATGAGTTACAAATAAGGGCTAAAGGTGTTGAGGTGATCCCTTTTATCGGTAGCGTATACGATAAAGCACATCTTGAAACTTGTTTTGCTCAATATTCTCCAGATGCCATTTTCCATGCTGCTGCCTATAAGCATGTTCCTATGATGGAATATTTCCCAACACAAGCCATTAAGGTCAACGTCTTGGGAACTAAAAATGTGGCTGACTTAGCTGTGAAATATAATGTCGATAAGTTCGTTATGGTATCTACCGACAAAGCTGTTAATCCTACAAATATAATGGGAGCTACAAAGAGAACTGCTGAGATGTATGTCCAATCTTTATTCCACTATCAGAAAGGTGAACACAAAACTAAATTTATAACTACTCGTTTTGGTAATGTGTTAGGGTCTAATGGGTCTGTCGTTCCTCTTTTCAAGAAACAGATAGAAGAAGGTGGCCCTGTCACTATTACAGACCCAAATATAGAACGTTACTTTATGACTATCCCAGAGGCTTGTAGCTTAGTGTTGCAGGCAGGGTGTATGGGGAACGGAGGCGAGATATATGTGTTCGATATGGGGTCTCCTATGAAAATTATGGATCTTGCTAAAAAGATGATAAAATTGTCGGGGCTTAAGATAGGCACTGATATAGATATTAAAATTGTCGGATTACGTCCTGGTGAGAAGATAACAGAAGAACTCCTAAGTAATAAAGAAAATACACTTCCTACATATAATAATCATATCATGGTTGCTAAGGTTCGTGAGTGTGAATATCTGAAAGTTCTAAATAGTGTTGAGATTATCACATCATTCGCTTGCGATGATCGTGTTATGGATACTGTTAAGGAAATGAAGCAACTTGTTCCGGAGTTCATCAGTAACAACTCGATATTTGAAAAGTTAGACAAGGCATAAATCTATTTTAAAATTTATTTTGATATTTTGTGATAATCAGAAATGATTAATCTTAAAAATAATATTTAGATCAATATTAATGGCTTTGTTTTTGATATATCGCAATTGTTGCATATTTCACGTGAGTAATAGAAATATTTCTTAAAAAATATTTCTTAATTATATAGACACATAAGCGTATATAATTATAACAATTTTATGAATTGCAAATAAGATGGTATACCTCTTATTGTATGTTAATCAATGCTTTATGTGCGTCGATAATATCTAAATGTTATAAACCGATGTGAAAATAGAGGTATATGCTTACGGATATTATATTTTTAATATTTTATTAGCAAGTTTGTTGTTAAATAAAATATGATTATATTTGTAACAGATTTTAAATATATATACATATTATGGCAAAGTATTCAATTGATACAATTGATCAGAAGATCCTAACGTATCTTATAGAAAATGCACGTATGCCTTTTCTCGAGATAGCTCGTGAATGTGGTATTTCAGGTGCAGCAATTCATCAAAGGGTTAAAAAATTAGAGGAGGTTGGTGTTATTACCGGCTCTCGCTTAGAGATAGACCCTAAAGCATTGGGACAAGATGTCTGTGCATATGTAGGCATTCAGATAGCCCAAGCTAACTATTATGATAGTGTTGTGCAGGCTCTTAAAAGCATCCCTGAGGTTGTAGAATGCCATTTCATAACAGGCAAATACTCTGTATTTATCAAATTGTTCTGTAAGAACAACGAGCAATTGATGAATATCATGGTAAATGTCATACATGGTATATATGGGGTTTCTCAAACAGAAACATTCCTGTCTTTAAACCAAGTGTTTGAACGCCAGATGAATGTAGATGTTTTAGAAGTTATTAAAAAAGGAAATAAATAATAACGTAAAATGTCTTTGATACTGTGTATCGAAACAGGTACCGATGTCTGTTCTGTTGCACTTTCAAAAGGTGGTGTTCTGCTTTCTCTTAGAGAGAGCACATTAGAACATAGCCATGGAGAGAAGCTCGCTGTTTTTGTAGAGGAGATGTTCTCAGAGTCGAAAGTGGATATAGACACATTGGATGCGGTAGCTGTTGGTATGGGGCCTGGTTCATATACAGGATTGCGAATAGGTGTATCTTTGGCGAAAGGAATATCTTATGCGCTTGGTGTGCCATTAATTGCTGTCGGTTCTTTAGATAGCATGGTATGTTGCGCTTTGCAGGATATAGAGGAAAATACTTTGCCCGATATATCAGATGATGCTATTCTTGCGCCTATGATAGACGCTATGAGAATGGAGGTCTATTCTAAGCTCTTTGATTCAAAAGGGAAGTCTCTCTCTGAAGTGAAAGCTGTTGTTGTAGAGAAAGATACTTTTAAAGACTATCGTGAAAGAGAATTTGTGATATTTGGCGATGGTGCTTCAAAATGTGTAGATATGCTTTCTTCAAGTATGTCTAACGTTAAACTATATGATGTTGCCCCTTCTGCACGAGGTTTAGTAGGGTTAGCATATGAAAAGTGGAAGGCGAAAGATTTTGTCGATGTGGCATATTTCGAGCCACTTTACTTAAAGAATTTTATAGGCCATAAATCAAAATATGATCCTCTTGCAAAGAGAAAACAATAAAGAGGCTATATAGAAAGCCTCTCTTTAAATGAGTTCACCCCTGTTACAAATAGTTGTAGCAGGGGTGAATTTCTATTTTAGAACTTGTAAGCTGGGATAACTCTTTTATATA
>JAVVUK010000009.1:0-31004 GCA_036653215.1 Rikenellaceae bacterium | reverse complement strand
GGCGTTGTTACAATAGAAGACATCATAGAAGAGATTGTAGGAGAGATAGACGACGAGTCGGACACGGAGGAGGAGTCCGAATATACTACTTTGACAGATGGTAGCTATATCTTTGAAGGCAAAATCTCGGTCAACGACTTTGAACACATACTTGGCATTGAAAGTGATGAGTTGAAGGAGATTGTGGGAGATGCGGAAACTCTTGCAGGGCTTTTCATAGAGATATCACAAAGTTTTCCTCGCATCGGAGCTACGGTTGAGGCTATTGGTTATAAATTTACCGTGGTTGCCATAAGTAAAAAACGTATCACCAAGATAAAAGTTGTAAAGATAGATGATGATAACTAAAACATATTCTGATTATGAAGAACATTATTCTAATACTCGCATTGTGTATAACCTCTTTTAGTCTATACGCTCAAGAGCTAACGCCAAAACGTACTGTTGTTGCAGGAAGAATTATAAACGCAACTTCTAAAGATAGCAAGGAATTATCAGTAATATTCTGCGATCCTCTTAACAACCACTCCAGAATTTTTATCGATACGAATAACAAAGGTAAATTTCATGCCCAATATGATATGTACCTTTCGCAAGCCATAATTATAAGCTACAACAATAACATCATAAATCTATTTATCAACCCCTCTGACTCTGTATATATAGAGATTGACATGAATAAATTTAGAGAGCATAATTATGAAGGGCTCACATTTTCAGGTAGCGGAGCTGAGTTAAATAATCAATTCGCCAAATTTGTAAACCATTTAAACAAAATAGCCCCTGTTAAATTAGATGATAGCCTACCTCCTAAAGAGTTTATCGCCTCAATAAAAGAAAGAGCAAAGATCCTTGAAGACTCTATGGATATATATGCTAAAGGAAATGAGCCATCTCCATTTATCAAAGACTGGGCAAAACGAAATATTATATATTCAATAGCTAACTACGAGGGTGGATATGCGCAAGATAATACGTCCTATAAATTAGAGGTTTTTACAGACCCATTTTTCGACATATACAACGTCAACAACTTCCAAATAGTATATTTTCCTTTAGTTTTAGAAAATGTAATGTCGTCTTTAGTTGCTGAAGATGAACGTTTTCTACAAGCTCTCGATGATGCGAACTTTAAGGATGCTGCTTTGTTCGGTGTTGAGACTCTATCTAAGCAACCAGCCTCTTTCTCACGTGATTATATGATTTTTGCTCTTATAAAATCATTGTCGGAAGAAAATCCAGACTTATATAAAGAATTTTCTAAAGACATATTTATAAATAAGATATGTTACGATAAATTAAGACTAATTTCTGAACATGAAAACTAACATCATACACGACATCGAAACATCATATTCTCGTATTATAGTTTGCGACATGGTAACCAATAATATAGAGAGCAATAGTATTGAAGGATGTCTAAGACGCAAAGAAGAGTGGCACACCACCCGTGTTTTGTTAAAAGAGATATGTCCTCAAGCCACAATTAGATATGGAGAAAGCGGAGATCCTATATTGGAAGGATCTGATAAATATAGCCACATATCTATATCGCATGGAGCCGGGAAAGTAGCCATTTTACTATCTAACAACCTATGTGGCATTGACATAGAGAGCAAAAACCGCAATTTCGACCGTATTGCCACACGTTTCCTCAACGAGAAAGAACGATCTATAATCACAAAAGACCTACTTCCCTCAGCATGGAGTGCTAAAGAAGCGATATTCAAATATTTCAAAGGTAAAGATATAAAATTCCTTTCCGATTTTGAGATCACCAATTTTGAAGATGACAACATGATAATCATGTATAAGGACACACAATACAGAGTATCTGTTATCGATTGTAAAAGCTATGTGTTAGCGTATATAGCACCTACCAATCTATCTTAACTCCTCTTGTTTCAAGAAGATAGGCGTTTGCCTTGCTAAAATGACGACATCCGAAAAAGCCACCCCTGTTTGCCGATAAAGGTGATGGATGGTTTGCCGTAAGTATAAGATTATTAGATTGGTCTATGAGTTTTATTTTTCGTTTTGCATACCCACCCCATAATATATAAACGATATGCTTTTGTGTCGCCGATAAGTATGATATTAGATCATCCGTCATCTGCTCCCAACCCTTTCCACTATGAGATAGAGGCTCACCACAACGCACAGTCAGCGAGGCATTCAACATCAAGACCCCTTGTGTCGCCCATCTTTGCAAGTTACCACTTTTGGGATATTCAACGCCCATATCACTACAGACCTCTTTAAATATATTTTTTAAAGAAGGAGGCATCATTATGCCATCTGAGACCGAAAATGAAAGTCCATTTGCCTGACCCTCACCATGATAAGGATCTTGACCTATGATCACAACCTTCACCTGTTCGGGTGCGCAGTATTTCAAAGCACTAAAAACAAGATTTTCAGGCGGATATACTTTTGCTGAGGCATATTCACTCTTTATAAAATCAGATAAAGGCTTGTAATAATCTTTATCTCTTTCCTCCAGGGCAAAGTCGATCCACGATTTTGGTATTGTTATCATTTAAATCTATCTGTTTAAGTATGTTACGTGCCGCACATCCCACAGCTGTTGTCATAGGAGGGACATCGTAAAGCACCACCGAGCCAGCTCCCACTTTCGCTCCATAGCCTATTGTTATATCGCCAAGCACCGTTGCTCCAGTACCTATTATTGCATTATCCTCAACTGTCGGGTGACGTTTCTTATCTTTATGCTTACCACGTCCACCCAATGTCACTCCGTGATAAAGGGTCACATTATTTCCTATTACTGCCGTTTCCCCAATCACCACACCCATTCCATGATCTATAAAAAGCCCATTCCCTATCTTTGCGCCAGGGTGTATCTCTATACCTGTCAAAAAACGGCTAATCTGTGAAATTAGACGAGCACCAAAGAACATCTTTTTTTTATATAAACAATGAGCTATACGATGATTTATCACTGCATGAATTGAGGAATATAACAAGAACACCTCCACACGATTACGTGCGGCAGGATCAAGAAATATTATCCTATCAAGGTCGTATTTTAAATTTTTAAACATATATGAATAATGTTAAACAAAAGACACTTAGCATCCAATTCGCTATTTCAAACCAAATAATGTTAAACAAAAGACGCTTAGCGTCCAATTCGCTATTTCGAACCAAATAATGTTAAACAAAAGACACTTAGCGTCCAATTCGCTATTTCAAACTAAATAATGTTAAACAAAAGACGCTTAGCGTCCAATTCGCTATTTCGAACCAAATAAATTCATAAATAGATGAAGTGCAAGGCTTGCGATAAAAATCAGATTTGAAGCGTACTACCTGTACGTGAGAAGTTGATTTTTTAGCGTAACGCAGCAATTCGCTATTTATGGATTTATTTTTATTTGAAGAGTTCCATCGATATATACTTCTCTCCTCCATCGGGAGCTATAACAACCACGCTCTTTCCTTCGCCTAATCTTTTAGCGACACGTATTGCGGCAGCTATTGCAGCACCAGAAGATATGCCGACTAATATAGACTCTTCACAAGAGAAGTTCTTCGTTGCTTCACGAGCCTCATCTGTTGTTACACGCTCTACGCTATCTGTAAAATCGGCATAGTAGTTTTTAGGGATGAAGCCTGCTCCGATACCTTGTATTCCATGTGCGGCCGACTTACCACCACTAATTACCGCCGACTCGTAAGGCTCTACTGCTACTATCTCCACTGAATGGCGCAACTCCTTAAGCCTCTTTCCTGTACCAGATAAGGTACCTCCGGTGCCCACTCCTGCAACAAAAGCATCTATGGTAGGCACATCTGCAAATATCTCATCGGCAGTCGTTTTATAATGAGCCAAAGGGTTGTCTTTATTATCAAACTGACCTAACATCTTATACTTCTTCGTCTTAACAAGGTTTTCCGCCTCTGCTATCGCACCAGGCATTCCTTTGATCCCTTCTGTTAAGATAAGCTCTGCTCCATAGGCAGCAATAAGATCACGACGCTCAACGCTCATTGTATCAGGCATCACAATTATCGCTCTATAACCTTTTAGGTTACATACCGCCGCCATAGAGATCCCTGTATTTCCACTTGTGGGTTCAACAAGGACATCTCCTTTTCTAAGATCACCTCGTTTTTCCATCTGCTCTACCATATAAAGTAAAGCCCTATCTTTTATGCTTCCTGTAAGGTTAAACTTCTCTAACTTTACATATATATCAGCCATGCCGTCACCCTTCAGTGATGAGGCTTTTAACATAGGCGTGTCGCCTATAAGTTTTAATACATTATTTACTATCATCTTTTCTAATCATTATTGCATCCAACATTTCACCTTTCTCCTTTGACTTTATACCAATAGGAACCGCTTTAGTTCTTTTAATATCTACGACATCTGAGAATTTCCATATTTCCTCTTTCACATCCCAAAGATATATATTCCATAAGCCAACATCTAATTTTGGAGTTTCAAATATCGCTTTCGCACTTTTCTTTTTCGCTATAAGGTAGTTATCACCATAATATAAGCCCTCACAAACCCCTTGCCAACCACGTCGTGCAGGTTTATTATCGAGGATCACACTTTTTGATGTCCCCACGCCTACCGCATTTGCCGCCACATCTACAAGGTTTCCACCATAAGAAGCAAGGTTATCCTCATCGACCCACATATCACGGTCTGAGTAGTATGTGTAAGGCACCTCCAAAGTCATAGCTACACATCTATCTCCCCAATTATTATATATCCAACCTTCAGGCACTTGACCTCTACGTTTTACATAATCATCATTACCTCTCTTTTTTTGTGGGTACAACTCCGTATGCGCAGATATAAGTTTCTTTTTATTAAATAGTATTTGTGAAGAACTTTCCGCTGTATGTATCCAATAGGAACTCTTACACGCAACTTGAGCGTGTAGATTTAGAAACAAGGACAACCCCTGCTTGTCATCGAAGATGGAAGTTATATATTTCTTTACCGCCATCACCTCAACGGCAGTGCATTGAACAGAGCTATTGTAGTTACACTCATGATTTATGCCTTTAGCATCTGTACGAGAATATCCTCGTACCACCCCATCTGGATTTATCATAGGCACGATATAGAATATCGTTTTCTTAAGCAACTCTCTTTCATTATCGTTAAGGAGTCGTTCTATAACCCCCTCCATAACAAAGGAAGAAGGCGTTTCACTGGGGTGCACCCTCGACTGTATCCACAATCCTTTTTTGTCATCATCAGGAACATTCGGATCTGTGATGCGCAACATCTGTATCGGAATACCTTTATATGAGTATCCTATCGTATCGACCTTAACGACATTTTCCCTACTCCACCTATCGATCTTCTTCTGAAGATGTTGGTATGTGTAAGGGGTAAAGTAGGCTATATAAACGCTGTCTGCATCAAACCTTTTATGAAGCACACTTTTGTAAAACTCATCTTCCGAAAAGCGACTAAAGGACACATTGTCATACGAATACATAGCACGCAAAGGATCACTTCCTTTTATTGTCATGACAATACTATCTCCACGAAGCTTAGACATTTTAAAATAGAACCACCGTGAGGAACGTTGATTTCTTGGTTCACAGCGATCAACTGGATCTGGTTTGCTCTCTATGACTATCTTACGATATATAATGCTGTCTTTATCTGACACCACCCTCCCCAAAGCGCCACTTTCAAAATTGGAAGTGAAACGCACTTGAGAAAATAGCAATGTCGGAAGTAGACAATATATAAACGTTAAAAGTCGCCACATTTTTTTAAAAGATCTATTAGTTTTTTTGGAGGACGACACGCTTTTTTAGTGTCACTGTGCATAAATGCTAACCTCACCTTTCCAGTGCAAAGGATCTCTTCACCACGCAATACATCGTAATTGAAAGTTATCATCACACCAGGCAACTCCAGAAGTTGAACTCGCACGGTAAGCATATCGTCATAATGTGCCGGCATATTATATTTTATGTCTACGTTGATGACAGGTAACATAATGCCCTCATCCTCAAGTTGTTTATTAGATAAACCTAAGCTACGCATCATCTCGTTACGTGCCATATCAAAATATTCGATATAGTGCGAATGATACACAAACCCCATTCTGTCTACATGAACATAGGGAATTCTAATTTTATAATCATACTTTATCATCGCTTATAATTTTTGGTTCTAATAATTTTTTATGAATTGTGTATTCTTCTTTTATCTCAGCAAGCTCTTCTTCTGTTGGCTTTTGCGATTTCAGCAACTTATCGTATATAAGACAACACACCCAAGCATCTGTTGCGGCATATGTAATTTGAGCTTCTGTCAGAGCTACGGCACTCCAATTACTAAGTCTCTGAGCCTTCGAGAGACGTCTACCAAGCACAATAGCACTTATTTTCTGTAAGCTCAACTCAACAATACCCCACTCTCCGACTATCGATTGCAAATCTATAAAGCCGGCTGCTTCAAATTTGCCAACAGCCTTAAGCTCTACTATGTCGTCTTTAACAGCAGCACCTATTTTTTTAATGTTTGGCGATTGTAATATTTTAACCACCTTTGGTGAAAGGTTAAATTTGTTAATTCTAAAGAGAAACACCTTATCTCCGGCAGAGATTTGGAGTAATGAGATGCTATTTCTAACGCCTTTCTGAAATATAGGACGTGACTCGGTATCAAAACCCACAATTGTGTGTTGTAATATAAAGTCAGCAGCCGCACTTTGCTGTCTGTAATTATCTACAACAACAACCTCTCCGCCAAAAGAAATATTTGGCAAAGCAGCTAACTCTTCTTTAGAAATTTTCGTCTTGAACATTTTCACAATGACAAATGTAGTGATTTTCTTGATAAAGTAACTATATTTGGAGCATAAACACACCTATCATGAAAAACGACAATATTACACTACGATCTTTAGAACCCGAAGACTTAGAGGTCTTATATAAATGGGAAAACGACTCACTTCTATGGCAGTTTAGCAATAATATTGCCCCCTTCTCACGTTATATGCTCAAAGAATATATATCATCTTCACTTACAGACGATATATTTTGTTCTCGACAACAGCGATTTATGATTGTGGAGAAGCAAAGCGAAAGGGCTGTTGGCGCTATCGACCTATTTGACTACGAACCTATCCACCGAAACATAGGTCTTGGGATGTTGATCTATGAGGAGAGTGATCGTGGAAAAGGATATGGAAGAGAGGCTGTTAATCAAGTTATAGAATATTGTCGACAAATATTAGATATTCATTCTATATATTGTAACATATTATCTGACAATGATTTTTGTATCAGTTTGTTTGAGAAATGCGGCTTTATTTTTGTTGGAGAGAGAAAAGAATGGTTAAACATAGATGGAAAGTGGCATAATGAGAAAATGTATCAACTTATTTTATAAAAGTATTGTTATTATTTTCACATTAAATAAATTTATACTATCTTTGTAATCGAAAATTTAACTTTTCAAATGGTCATCGCTTCTTTTATTGCCTTTATTTATTCACATTTGATGGCAATAATTAATTTAGATTACTAATATAAACAATAAATACAAAAATTATGTCAAAAATTGATTTAAGCAAGTACGGTATTACTGGGAATATGGAGATTGTCCACAACCCATCATACCAAACACTTTATGATGATGAAACAAATCCTGCCTTGTCTGGTTACGAAAGAGGGATTACAACCAACACAGGTGCTGTTGCCGTAGACACAGGCAAATTCACAGGTCGTTCTCCTAAAGACCGTTACATCGTGAAAGACGCTGTAAGTGATAAGGATATTTGGTGGGATGGCAAGATCAACAAACCAGTTTCAACAGAAATATGGAATGATCTTAAGGCTCTTTCTGTAAAAGCTCTTTCAAAAACAAAGAAACTATATGTTGTAGATACTTTCTGTGGTGCTAACGAAGACACTCGTCTAAAAGTACGTTTTGTGATGGAAGTTGCATGGCAAGCTCACTTTGTAACCAATATGTTCCTTCGTCCTTCAACATACGAATTGGAAAATTATGGCGAGCCTGATTTCGTTGTCCTTAACGCTTCTAAAACAACAAACCCTAACTGGGAAGCTCAAGGTCTTCACTCTGAAGTATTCGTATTATTTAACCTAACCGAAAGAATGCAAATTATCGGTGGTTCTTGGTATGGTGGTGAAATGAAGAAAGGTATGTTCTCTATGCAAAACTACTACCTTCCTCTTCGTGGCATGGCTTCTATGCACTGCTCTGCTAACGTTGGTGAAAAAGGTGACGTTGCTGTGTTCTTTGGTCTTTCAGGAACAGGTAAAACAACCCTATCTGCTGACCCAAAACGTTTCCTAATTGGTGACGATGAGCACGGTTGGGACAACAATGGTGTATTCAACTACGAAGGTGGTTGCTATGCTAAAGTTATCAACCTAAGTGAAGAAAACGAACCAGATATTTGGAAAGCTATACGTCGTGACGCTCTACTTGAAAACGTTACAGTACGCAAAGACGGTTCTATTGATTATGCAGATGGTTCTAAAACAGAAAACACTCGTGTTTCATATCCTATCTACTTCATCAGTAAGATTGTTCTTCCTTCAAGAGCTGGTCACGCTAAGAAAATCATCTATCTTTCTGCTGACGCATTTGGTGTTTTACCTCCAGTATCTATCCTTGACGACAAACAAGCACAATATCACTTCCTTTGCGGATTTACATCTAAACTTGCTGGTACAGAACGTGGTATAACAGAGCCAGTTCCTTCATTCTCTCCTGCATTTGGCGAAGCATTCCTTTCTCTACACCCAACAGTTTATGCTAAAGCCCTTTCTAAAAAGATGCAAGAACACGGAGCAAAAGCATATCTTGTAAACACAGGATGGAACGGTACAGGCAAACGTATCTCTATTAAAGATACTCGTGCTATCATCGATGCTATCATCGACGGATCTATCGAAAACGCTGAAAAGATGCAAATTCCTATCATGAACCTTACAGTTCCTAAAGCCCTTAACAACGTATCTAAAGGTCTTCTTGACCCTCGTGATACTTATGCTAAGACTTCAGAATGGGAAGAAAAAGCTAAAAAGCTTGCTGCTATGTACATCAAGAACTTTGAACAATACTGTGACAACGATGCAGCGAAAGCTCTTATCGCATCTGGTCCACAATTGTAATTTTATAATCACCAAAAAAAGGTTATCTGCTAAAGCAGATAACCTTTTTTATTTTACTACAAAACGATCTTTCTCTTTCATAGAAAACTAACAAAGCATATTAGAAAAAAATAGGATTTGACAACCCTGACGCTTCACTCCATTCAAGAATTTTAAAATATGAATTAGAGTTTAGTTTCGTTATGTCTTTACTTGGTATATATCCACTTATGCCAAAGGTGTTTTCAAAAGACAAACTCTCTAACATAAAAGGAGTATGTCCTTCAAATAAAATAACATCATTATAAAGAGCATCAAAAGAAGCTATCTCTCCGTCCACATCGCTTGTTTTGGCACACGATTTTATTATTTGGACTATGTATGTCCTTAGGTCATAGAGATATTGATTACTCTCGTCTCTATCATACTGACCTACATTGACACGTATCTTCTCATTATCTATTGAAGTAGCATATTTATCGATCACAACCTTAACACCACCAGCCAGAGCCTCTAATTTTGAGCAGTCAACAGCAGCAATTGTCGCCGAACGTGCAGCACCCGACTTTGTGTTATAATAGTCGAAAAAAGTCTTTGCCACATCCTTACCATCGACCTTTCCTCTTGTCAACAAAGGAGTCATGATATGATAGGCAAACCCCTCTGCCAAGACCTCCGCTGGAGAAGCCACAATACAAGAAGCAACATTTCTAAGTTGGTAAAGCACCTCTATGCTTGACATATAACAAGCATCAAAAATTATATTATCAAACTTATATTTAGAAAGCACAACAGCCATTTTATCGATATTCATCTCATCTTTTGCAGCAGAATTATCGACTCCAAAAGAATATTGGGCAATACCATTACCTTGTGGCATTTCTACTTCTTTATCATCACGAATAGAATTAATAGTGGTATATTTATACGGAAGCCATGATCTGCCATGTGACCATAATACAATATCTGTAATTCTATTTGTTCCGATATAAGCTGTCGCATCACCAATCACCTTGTCTAATATCTGAGGATTACTCGAATTGGGACTTTCATACTCTTTAATGACCTCCGAAAGAGACTCTTTCCCCTTAGGTGTATTCACTACACGAACAAGCTTTGCCTTGCCATCTGGGGCATCTATATATATTAGGATTTGCTTTTCAGAAGCCTCGTTATAAACCTCTTCTATTACTTTTATATTTCTAACAGCATAAGGATATAAATTATTATCCGATGCCATATATATAAGCACCGCATCTTTATTCTTATTTATAGGGATCCTATGCTCTTCATTATTGGAAGTACAAGAAGATAAAATAAATATAGATATAGATATAAAAAATATTATCGTTTTTCTCATTATGCAAAGATAAAAAATGCCGTTAAGAAAACGGCATTTTAAATATATTATTTTAAAAGTTTATACTTAATCAACTAACTCGTACATTATGTCTATAACATCGGTATTATTACCACCACCGCAACCGCCTTTAATGTAAGACTGGTTATTTGTATATATTCCAAATCTTATGCGTGACGATTTTACAGCATATGAAGGAGGAGTAAGATAACCCAAGAATTGTTTCGGCTGAGACGAAGCAAGCCATTCACAGAACCATTCTTCTTGAAGCACCTCTTCACCATCGTCACAAAAGTCATTATCCCCATTCCAATCGACATATATCATTGCTCTGTATCTCTGATCACAACTCCATGAATCGATATGACGCTCGGCAGTAAACTCAAATACATTTTGTGTGTTCTTTTTCACCTTTTGGACATATTTAAGTTGACGACGATTTCCATAGGCATTCCATTTACCGCTATAATCATCTTCTTGCTTGAAATTACCAGTTGTAGGATCGCCCTTTGTAGACTCAAGGACACTCTTTCCGTTAAGCATAAATGTACGCACAGAGGCATATTGATAGAAGAACTCAACGGTCTTACAATATTCTGTATAAACAGGCTGGTCTGCCTCATCAAGCGACTTAAGAGACACTGGAGTATTAACTAAAAGATAAGACACGTCTTTTAAGTTCCCATTATCCATACGTCCTGCACCATAGTTCATATCCACAGACTTGTCTGTATTTTGATAGATACCAAGACGTATAACAGCAGACTTAACAGCTGTTTCTGGAACATTAAATTTTAATTCGTGGATGACATATTGCTCCTCACCTTGTGTCCAATTTTCAGAGACAGCTCTTTCTTTTTCATCATCAAAATCGCCATCACCATTCCAGTCACCAAATACAACTATTTTATAGTCATATGTTATCTGCACTGAACTTGCCGAAGCACGATCTGTCTCGATAATGAGTTTGTTTTCACCGGGAGTGACACACGCAATATATTGAGCAGATAAATCTTCATAAGCATCTTGTGTCTCATACATCTTCTCAAAGGCTATGCCTCCAATACTGACACGTGAGCAGTATGCGGTACAAGCGAATTGGTATGTTGGCTTAGAATAAGTTATTCCCGGACGGAAAAGAGACGGTTTTTCAACATATATGGTAATCTCTTTATTTTTTGTACTTATAGGGAGATCTGCTCCTTCTATTTTAATTTTTATTTCTTTTTGCACATCCTCATCAAACCCGTTAGATTTTAATGTTAACACGCCCTTATAGACCTTAGTTCCCTCTTTTATAGTTACTTTCTTATTATCAAGAGCGTACTCAGTACCCTCTTTACACAAAGTTTCGACACTAAGGTTTACTATAATATCCTTTTTCGCCAGCTTTTTAAGCTCGACAGATATAGGGACATACGTATCAACTCCTTTAGTCAAAGCGACAGATGTCTGTGACGATAAAACAGACACTGTATTTTCAATAGTAGGATCTTCAGGCTCTTCAGGGTCTATATGTTCATTCGTTTTAACATCTATCTCATCGGAATTACCACAAGAGATCATAAATGAACAAACACAGAATAAAGGAATAAAAAATAATTTAGTAAATGTCTTCATGACTTTTATTATGTTGTGTTATTGTTTCTATTAGAACAGATGCGTAAAGTTATGGATTATTTTTATAATTGCAAGAAAAATATCTATTTTTATTATAAATACACTCTATTAAAGGGAAATACCAATTTATTTATACAAAAAAGTCTCACCAAAAGATGAGACTTGTAATGCTACTGATATGATGAATGGCTCTTTAGAACAAGAATGAAGCACCTATAAGAGCGTTAAACCCTATGCCACGATAAAAGTTGTATTCATATAGTTTACTTCCTAACACATTGTTCAATTCAAGATTAAAAGAGAGCCTGTTGTTGTATTTGTAGTAACCACCAAGTGATAAATCTACTTTAGCCCCAATCTCGTTAAAGGATAATACCGGAGCCCCATCGAAAACAGACACACACTCTCTTTTAGATTGTATTGTCGCTTTAAGATATGCCCCAAATATGTCTTTATTATGATCGTATCCCACTTTAAAAGCAGCTTTATGTTTTGGTATTCCGTATGCAAAATTATCTGTAACGCCAAGCTCTTTGTTGGTTATAGATTTGTAATTGTCATAACGCCAAACACCATCGACATACACATTTTGAGTTATGTTATATTTGAATGAAACGCCCATAATAAAAGCATCAAGATCTTCGATGGCAGCAGCAAAGGTGTTGCCATACATATTATTTACAAACATCACCTTGTTGTCGGTACTCTCATAACCTACAAAAGCGTCATATTTTAATTTCGATTTTACATCTCCTTTAAAACCAAAAATAAGAGTGTTTATATTACTATTGGGTGCAGTAAGTCCATTTGCTATAAATGGATTTTGCGCAGATAGGTTATAATAGGTATTATATTGGTACGCTCCATCAAGACTAAGATAAGGTATCAACATATTTTCCAAAAATCGAACTTGAACTTTAGCCACTGGATTTATGCTATGCTTACTCTCATCATACCATTTGTTTCCAACATGAAATGTCATCTTAGCACCAACCTCAACATCTAATTTCCTGTAATTGAAAGTATATTTAGGATATGCAAAAAGAGTGCTATATGGAAGTATCTCCTTTGTTCCTAAAGTAGACAAAAATTTATTTTGTTGTGTAGGAAGAAGTACAGGCTTCGTTTGCATCAATTTATCATTCGCAATAAGTATCATATATTCAAGGTCGAGGAAGAAGCGATGCCTATCGTTCAATTTACGTGTTGAAGCTGTAACACCAGCATAGGTAACCTGCTCTGAATATCTGTATTTGTCTGATATAAACGATATAGAGCCCTTAAACCTGCTGTTAAATAAGGAATGAAGGCTGTTTTCAGGCATCCCAATAAATATGTTTGCATAGGCACGTAAATAATATTGTTTTATGCCATCTTGTGCTTTATCATATTGCTCCTGAGATAGTTTTCCACCCATAGGATTTGCATATCCATATCTATCAAAGATGTGATGTTGAACGTGTCCATCAAACTTTATCTCCAAATCATTTAATCTATATTGAAGCATCAATGACAATTCGTTAGTCATATCTAACGCTGAAGTCTTATCACCATAGTCGTTTCGCAACTTGTCGTAAAACCCTTTATGATTAAAGCCGGCTCCTAAGATAAGGTCACGAGATGCCCTTGTTGTGTAAAACAAATTTGCCCTTGTTTGCAAAGGGTAACCTATCATAATATTTGCATATCCATTATGTAAAGCCGTATATGAAGAACGCTCATAAGTGGGCATAGACAGCGGATTTACATAAGGGAGATATGGCTCTGATCGATATAGAACATTGTAATTTATGTTAGAGAAATCTATCACCGTTGGAGGTTCTGCGTGTGGACGAAATGTGATTTTAGACGCATTTTTTATCTCCGGCGTAAAGTCTTTGATTACAGTCACATTTTGCGATACTATGCTATCCTGCGCCATAGCAAAAGCAGGAGTAAACAATAGGAACATCACTATATAATATCTAAATAAGCTCTTCATATATTCTCTATTTTAATAATTCGTTGAGTTTTTTCTTCGCCATTGCTTTTATGCCGTCATTGTCGTCTCCATAACCATCTACGATACTTTTATATGTAGCTTTTGCTTGAAACTTATCGCCTCTCTTAACATAAGTATCACCAAGAAGGACAAAGCCTTTAGCAACCCAATATTGGTGAGGGGTGTCTCCTTTTGACAATGCCATAACACTCTTTTCTGCATTTACATATTCACCCAAATTATAGTAACATTCGGCAGTGAGATATAATGACTCCATCTCTATCTCGTTTTGATGAGATAGGTTTACCTTCTTAAATTGATCTATCGCTTTTCTATATTCTTTATTTCCATAAAGCTCTTTTCCATAAGCATACCACGCCTTACTTAGAGGCTCAGCAGATATGTTTTTAGCAGCCAAGATGTTACGGTATGTCTCTTTTATAATATCCCCATCTTTTGTGAGAAGAGCTATGTCCATAGATCTTTCCAAAGCTTCTCTACGCTCGGTAGGCTCGGTACTATAACGCATAACACCACATATAGAAGTATATGCTTTTTTATAATCGCCCTCTTTCATAGCCATGTCTGTTGCTTGACTATATGCAGCAACACTATATTGATTTTGAGGCATCTTCATCAATTTCTCTAAGTATTTTAACGATGAATTATCTTTACCAAGACGAGAATAGGCATCTGCAATATAGTATGTCACATCTACCGTATGCAGCCCATTAGGATATGTTGTTAGGTGGCGATACCCTTCATCAATAGCACGGTCAAATGCCTTTGTGGTATATAGATGTTGGATCGCCTCAAAAGAGAGTTGTTCTTTGTCGTCCGAACCAAGCTCAGAAGAACGTCCTATGCTATTTACAAATGCAAAATAGGAATTTACATTTCCTTGTGAAACATATATGCTCTTCAAAGCTATGAGCGCACCTTTGGCCTCTTGAGAAGCAGGGTATTCTCTAACTACACGTTGATATGCAGCAATTGCCTCTTGTCCATTATCCATGTTAGACTCTGCAACAGCAAGGTTTATTAGAGCATTAGGATAATACACCGAATTTTCACAATTGTTAATCATATATTGAGCGACTTTCTTAGCATCCGCAAACTGACCTAACTTAAGATATGTAGAGGTAAGTTCCATAATCGCCTCTTGGTAATATTGCGATTTTGCTTTAGCGACAATCTCTTTAAGATCTTTTATCTTAGCATTGTTATTACCCACCATACCATATGTTATCGCTCTTTGGTAATCCAAGTAATCGCCATCTGCTATTTTTGCAGCTTTGGCATAATAATCATCTGCTCTTTTATAATCACGACGTGCAAACCAAGAGTCCGCAATACGTATATAAGCATCTCTTTTTAGAGATTCGTTATCACCCTTATAGTTATCGATAAATTTATTGAACCATGTAATAGCATATCCATATTCTTTGCTATTAAAATAAGAGTATGCGATAGAGTAATTTGCCATTTGCCACTCTAAGATATTTGGAGAAGAGGCGGCTTGATATTTTTTGTATAACCAAACAACATCGTTATTATACTCACCTTTAGCATAACGACACTCCGCAATCCAAAATTGGGATAAAGCCGTATATTTAGGCGTTGCCTCATAAGAACGAGACTTCTCGAATATCTTTATTGCAGCGTCATATTCTTTATTTTGAAACAGAATAATTCCTTGATCGAAATATGTCCTTTGTAATGCTTTCTTAACTTCAGAAGATGGGTTTTTCACCTTTTCAGCAAGAGACAAAGCAGAGGCATTATCGCCACTATTGATATATAAGTTAAGAAGATAACCACTTATCTCGTCGCTATGTTTAGAGTTAGGGTATTTCTTATAGTATCTATTTAAGACATCTATCTTGTTTGTATATACAGTGCTTTGGTCTATCTCATAAGTTAGTTTAGCATTGTTATAAAGAGCATCTTCAGCAATCTCACCATCAAAATCCATATCGGCAGCCATGCTAAAAGCCTTCATGGCGTTTGCTTTATTTCCTGTTTTGATATAAGCATCTCCAAGTAGATAATAGGCACTTTGCGCTGTTTTATCTTTATCGTCCAATATATTTACAAACTGCTCTATGGCTTTACCATAGTTATTCATCATGTAATAGCTATATCCAAGAACATAATATTCGCTACGTCCCTTAGCTCCACCTAAAGAGTTGAAAGCATCCATAAAATCTATGGTGCTCACATAATCTTTTGAGTTGTAATATGATAAGGCGATCATACGATTTATCTCAGCCAAAAATTTCTTATCTTCATTATATTGAAGTAGTTTATCTTGGTTTTGAATTATATAAGTATAATCTCCCTGTGCAAATTTTATCTGCGCTATATAAGCATCGGTCTTCGAAAAAGTCCCTCCTTGAGCTATCGCCTTATTGAAAGCCTCAAGAGCATAGGTATAGTCTCCCTTTAGATATGCTATATATCCAAGATAATAAATAGCATCTGTTTGATGTTTGCTTTTACTTTTACTAACTTGAGTGAATAACTCACGAGCACCTTCTATCTCATTATCACTTAAAGCGATATATGCCTTTGCATACTTATAAGATGATAGTGTTTGTGGATCTAAACATGAAGGGTCGACGTGTGTTAATAATATTTTTGTGGTATCTATCTTTTCAAGCAGCAGGTTGTTATCTATCAGAAGGACTAATGCCTTGTTTTTATAACTATTGTCTCCTGTGTTATTTAAATATTCCTCAAGTATCGTATTTGTATACTTCTTCTGCAACATAGCCTTAGAATGAGCAATATAGAATTTTGCACGTTCAATAGAATATGGCTCTTTAAGATAGTTTACAGAAGCCTCAAGTTCCATTACAGCGGCCGCAAACATATCTTTCTCATATAGCTCACAACCTCTATCATATCTTTGTTGTGCATCTTTCGAACTCTCGATATATATCTTTTGTTGTTCCCTCTGCGCAAGCGCAACAATAGGAATAGCAAACAACATAGATAAGCAAACAAAATACCTCAGTTTCATATTTTATATATTTAAGTGGAATATCTCTTTTATACCGCTTGAGAAAAACTCTACGGCAATAACCATTATTATCATCCCCATCAACCTCATCATGACATTCATGCCTGTCTCACCAATAAATTTAATGAGCTTAGAGGCAAACAGCATCATAACACAGGTAAGCCCCATAACAAGAGCTAAAGCACACACCATGACTATCTTAAGTTCTACTGTGGTAGCCTCCTGCATAAGAATTATAGAGTTTGTCAACGCACCCGGACCCGAAAGGACAGGTATCGCAAGAGGAGAAATTGACACGTCGTTAAGATATGTTTTCACCTCTTCAGGGTTTGCTTTTATACGAGAAAGACGTGCTTGAAGCATATCCATACCCATAAGTAAGAACATGATACCACCCGCAATTTTAAATGCGCCTATCGAGATGCCGAAAAATTTGAATAGTAATTGCCCCGAAAAAGCAAATACCAACATTATAATAAAGGATACCAAAGTAGCCTTTTTAGCTGTTTTATCTCGACGTGCTCTGTCTAAAGACGCTGTAACGCTAAGGAATATAGGTAACACTCCAAACGGGTTGATAAGTGTCATATAGGACGTGAAGACTAAAAGCCCGAATGTAAGTAGTTCGTTATCCATATTTATCATATATTATTTATATTATTTAACAAGACCTGCAAAACCCATAAACGCCATTGCCAAGATACCTGCTGTTAAGATAGATATAGGCATCCCACGCATAGCTTGAGGCGTTGATGTCAAATCTAACCTCTCACGCAATCCGGCAAATAAGACTAAGGCAACGGTAAAGCCTATAGCGTTTGACATAGCAAAGGCTATACTTTCAAGCAGAGTATAGTGATTTTGAACAAGAAGCAAAGAGACACCCAACATAGCACAGTTTGTTGTGATAAGTGGCAGAAAGATCCCTAACGCTTGGTATAGTGAAGGACTAACCTTCTTAAGCACGATCTCTACCATTTGCACCAACATAGCAATTACAAGTATAAATACGATGGTTTGCATATACTCAATGCCTAAAGCTACAAGCACATATTCTTGAAGCACCCACACAAATACAGAAGCGAGCGTCATAACAAATATGACCGCTCCGCCCATCCCTAAAGATGTGGATACCCTATTTGAAACGCCCAGAAATGGACAAATCCCTAAAAACCTCGATAGGACAATATTATTTACGAATATCGAACCTATTATTATCTCCATATATCCCATAATCTAACTTTTTTTAGTTGCTTTATTAAATAGAAGCACCAAATATGATAGCGCAATAAAAGCACCCGGAGCAAGGGCAAATAGTATTATGCCATCGCCATCGAAAAATTTATATCCAAAGACAGATCCTGCCGAAAGAGCCTCTCTCACAGAACCAAGCAGCGTTAGAGAAAGGGTGAAGCCAAGACCTATACCCAAGCCGTCTAATGCCGAATCGAAAACTCCATTTTTTGAAGCAAACGCCTCTGCACGTCCTAAGATAATACAGTTTACAACAATCAGAGGTATAAATACGCCGAGCGTTGTATATAAAGAGGGAAGATATGCCTCCATGCAAAGTTGTACTATTGTAACAAATGAAGCGATAACCACTATTAAAGATGGAATACGCACCTTATCGGGAATTATATTTTTTATCATTGAGACAACCATGTTCGACATTATTAATACAAACATTGTTGCTGCACCCATACTAAATCCATTGATAGATGATGTTGTAGTACCCAAAGTAGGGCACATACCCAAAAACAATACAAAAGTAGGATTTTCTTTTATTAAGCCTTTGGTAAAGAGTCTAATTTTCTTTTTCATTTGTCATAAATTTATTTTTCAACCCCTCGTATGCCCTATTTACTGCATCTACATAAGCCTTAGATGTTATTGTAGAGGCTGTTATAGCATCTACATCACCTCCGTCTGCCTTAACACTTAGCTTAAAAGTGCCTGGATCTTTCCCTTGAAACTGAACGACAAAAGGCTCTTCACTATTAGCGATTTTAGCACCTAAGCCTGGCGTTTCACCATGTGAGATAACGGCTATTTTATTTATCACCAACTTATCATCAAAGCCTACTAAAAGTTTTACAACTCCCGCATATCCATTTGAAGTATAGCTTTCAACAGCATATCCGACAATCTGATCACCATTTTTAGCTTTATATATTTTTATCTGCTCTGTATCGTTAGGATATACTTGCATCATAACAGGCTCATCAAGGGTTTCATATTTTGGCAATACATCTTGCAATGATTTGCTGATATTATCTTCTTTGGTCTTGGCGATAGGATCTTTGGTGATTTTATATACGTAACCAACAGCAGCAGCAGTAATCGTTGTTATCGAGCATAAGACGATAACCATATTTTTTAATGTTGATTTCATATCTTTCCGAATTTTACTGGTTTTATTTTATTGAGCAATGGCGTTGCAGCGTTCATAAGGAGTATTGCAAACGAGATGCCCTCAGGATAACCTCCCCATGTTCTCACAAGGATTGTTATTACACCTATCATAACGCCATATATCAACATTCCTATATGTGTCATCGGCGAGGTCACATAGTCTGTCGCCATAAATATAGCCCCTAAGAGTGCTCCTCCTGTTAGTATTTGGAAAATCGGATTTATATAGTGTAACGGATCGATAAACCAAAATATAGCTGAGAACAAAAACATAGATCCTAAAATAGCAATTGGAATATGCCAAGTTATAATTTTCTTATATAGCATATATAGGAAGCCTAACAGCAAAGCAAGGGTAGCCGCCTCTCCATAAGAACCTGTTCTGTTTCCTAATACCATATCTTTAATAGATATTTGATTTATAGATTGATCTATATTTTCTCCACGAGCCAAAGCTGTACGTGCTTGAGCCAAAGGCGTAGCACCAGATACCGCATCCGTAGACAAGAAGTTTGTTTCTATCTCAAAAGGCTGTGTTTGGACATTTTCTATTGGGCTGTTACGTAAACTAAGGGGAAAAGTAGTCATCATAACGGGAAAGGAGATAAGAAGGAACACCCTACCTACCAATGCAGGGTTAAAGAGGTTACAGCCTAATCCTCCGTAAGACATTTTTGCAACTCCAATAGCAAAAAGACATCCTAAGATGACCAACCATGCAGGAACTGAGGCTGGGAGGTTAAAAGACAAGAGCACACCTGTAAGTATTGCCGATCCGTCGCCTATTGTAGAAGGTCTTTTTAAAAGGAACTTTTCTATCAACCACTCAAAAGCGACACATGAAGCAACAGCAACAGCAGTTATATATATAGCAGCCCAACCATAATATATTGTAGACACAACCATAGTAGGCAAAAGAGCGATAAGCACCCCCCTCATAAGTTTAGAGGTTTTATTTCCAGAGTGAATATGGGGCGATGGAGCAACTAATAATCTATTATTCATATTACTTTTTATTTCTTAAAAGTTTAGCGACCTCACGTTTTGCAAGTCGTATATTATCGAGTAATCGTATGTGAGCAGGGCAGGTATAAGAACATGATCCACACTCTATACAATCCATAACACTATGATCTTTACAATCTTCAAATCTGTGGTAGTCCGACAATGTGTTAAGTAGATAAGGCTCTAAACCCATTGGACAAACGCCGACACACTTCCCACAACGAATGCAAGGAGACTCTAAAGATACGTCACACTTATTTTCGCTCATTATAAGTACACCAGAAGATCCTTTATTGACTACCCCCTCTAAGTTAGACACCGAACGTCCCATCATAGGACCTCCGTCGATAACTTTAACAGCATCTTCAGGGAGACCTCCACAAAAATCTATAAGTTCTTTGACAGGGGTTCCTATACGTGTAAGTAGGTTCTTTGGTTCTTTGAGATGGTCTCCGGTTACTGTAACCACACGTTCAAAGAGTGGTTTCCTCTTTTGAAGTGCTTGATATATGGCATATATGGTCCCCACATTTTGGACCACAGCACCCACCTCAAGAGGCAAAGCCCCAGACGGGATTTCACGTCCCAATATAGCGTCAAGGAGTTGTTTCTCACCACCTTGCGGATACATGACTCTTAGTGGTACAATCTCGATATTATTATAAGCCCCTGCAGCAGCAACCATAGAAGCAATCGCTTTAGGCTTGTTATTCTCGATACCTACATAAGCTTTCTTTACACCTAAGGATTTAGATATTATATCGACAGCAACGATAACCTCTTGGCTATGTTCTTCCATAATATGTTGGTCGGCAGTAAGATATGGCTCACACTCGACACCATTCACCACAAGATATTCAGCCTTTTTACCCTCAGGGACAGATAGTTTAACGTTTGATGGAAATGTAGCACCTCCAAGACCAACAATGCCTGCTTGCGCCACACAATCGACCACTTCTTTTGCCGAAAGGTCACATTTTGTTATTATATCGTTACTTCTATCAATATCATCCTCCCAAACATCACCCTCAACATCTATTGTTATAGAAGGCACCGAAACACCCATGCCATTTACGACATCATCAACACTTTTTACCGTACCACTTACCGATGAGTGTATGTTAGCAGATATAAATCCTTTAGCTTTTCCTATCAACTGACCAACCTTTACCGTATCTCCTTTTTTAACAAGAGGTTCAGCTGGGGCTCCAATATGTTGTGATAAAGATATAAAAGCCACTTTTGGAAGAGGCGCTATCTCTATTGCAGCATCTTTAGATATTTTATTTTCTTTAGGGTGTATGCCACCTTTTTTAAACCGTTTCAACATTCTCTTCTACTTTTATTTTTTTCTCAGGAAAGTTAACAGCCCATATCGCACCTGTTGGACATTCGTCAACACATTTACGACACAATTTACATTTATTGTAATCTATGTAAGCAAGATTATTTTTTAATTCAATAGCCTCGAAAGGACATACCTTAACACATTTGCCACAACCTATACAAGCTGCATCACACGACTTTTTGGCAACAGCCCCTTTTGCTTTATTGACACACGAGACAAAAACACGTCTATCTTTAACTCCCTTTTTGCGAAGTTCTATAATTTGCTTTGGACACGCCGCCACACAAGCACCACACGCCGTACATTTATCTTGATCGACAACAGGAAGTCCTGTTTTAGGATCTATCGTTAATGCTCCGAAAAGACAAGCCTCAACACAATCGCCCATGCCCAAACATCCGTAAGAGCATCCTGTTTCACCACCATAAAGAGCTGCGGCAACCGAGCATTTTGACTTTCCTACATATGTATTTGTTTTAGGTCTTTTGTCACAAGTCCCTCCACAGCGCACCACCGCAACCATAGGATCTTGGGCTTCAGCAACAAGCCCTAATTTCTCTGCTATGTTATTCATAACTGGCGTTCCACCAACAGAACAGTGAAACCCTTTCATATCACCTGCTTTGATTAGAGCATCTGCAAAACCACGACATCCTGGATACCCACAACCACCACAATTTGCAGAAGGGAGCATCGCCTCTACCTCATCAATACGTGGATCTTCATAAACGAAGAACTTGCGAGCAACAAAATATAGCAATATAGCTGCAAAAGCACCTAAAGCTAATAAGATAAGCACCGTACGTGCTAATATTATATCCATACTAACGTAATTAAATCCTTAGAATTCTTTTTTTCTTACTTCTATAACTAATTTTTTATCTATCTTTTCACGAAACTGATAGAGTATAAAAAAATAAACGGTAACGATACACAAACTACCCAACGCCCCAACAAGTTCAGAAAAGCCAACTTTCAAAATAATGATTATCGAAGCAACCATGAGTATCACCGGCACTATGTATGACATAAGAACGGCAAAATAGCCGCTTTCTTGTGATACCACCACCTCAACTTCATCTCCAATTTCCATAGAGACCCCATCTGTAATGTCGGCTTCTATAATTTTATCTTTAGTGTCAGATGCCGAACACACACTTTTCACATGACATCCCGCACAAGCACTCTCGGCAGTTATGGAAACAACAACCTTACACCCATCTTTGGAAACCACTATCCCAGAATGTTTTATGCCATTGTTTATGTGTTCTTTTTCCATTTACCAGTTTTTAAATAGGGTGCAATTTACTACTTTTATTTTACTGTGGCAATAGAAATAATAGAGGTAGCATATAAAGCCGCTGTTTCTGTTCGTAAACGACTATCTCCTAATGATATAGACACAAATCCTTTCTCAAGAGCCGTTTCTATTTCACGAGGCGAAAAATCGCCCTCCGGACCAATAAGCACCAACGCTCTATCACCGACCACTTTTTTAAGATGTGTCCTTTCAAAGGCATTATCACAATGGGCAATAAAACGAGGCATATCGCCAAAATCACGTTTCATAAAATCGGAAAATGAGACCATCTCGTTAAGCTGCGGCACATATGTTTTAAGCGACTGTTTCACAGCACTGACGACAACTTTTTCAGCCCTATCCTGCTTTACCATTTTACGTTCCGAGTGGTCACAAAGCAAAAGAGAGATCTCGAAAATGCCTATTTCAGTACTCTTTTCCAGAAACCACTCTAATCGATCTATATTTTTTGTTGGAGCAATAGCTATATGAAGTTCATATGGTAAAGCCTCGACACCGCTTTTCTGGGAGACGACCTCCACCACACATTTTGAACTATTATCGTCTATTATTACAGCCTCAAAAAGCCCTCCTTTACCATCTATTATATCAATCTTCTCACCCACAGTTTTACGTAACACACGTATGCAATGAGCCGACTCTTCTTTGGGGAGAGTATATATTTTACCACATATATCCTTACAATAAAAAAGCTGCATTATTTTTCTATCTTTGTGTTACAAGTGCCACAATCGCTGCTGCATGGGACATCCTTATCACAAGAAAGAGCGGCTTCTTCAGCCCTAAATTGCTTTGAGGCACAGATGATACCTTCATCTTTCATGTGATCGTTATTTCCAACATCACTTTGTAGATCTTTCCCTTTCACGATACGTGTAATAGCTAAACCCACGAACATAAAAGCAACGACCCCTAAAGCGATGATTAAAGTCAATAAAATACTATTCATAATCTGCAAAGATACTTAATAAATCAAAAACATTATACTTTTAAGGGTCGATTTTTGAGCTTACCCCTTTTATAAACTATTATTTCTATTATTATAGATACGAAAATAACGGATAGTGCGACCATCATAATTCGTGATAACGGCTGATGATAAAATAACATAACAACCAATGTTGTAACAAAAGGTTGAATATAACAATAAAGTGCCGTATGCACCGATGTGGTTCGTTCGGTAGCATAATAGAGCAGATAACTTGGAAGAGCAGTACCTAAAATAACAATATAGGCGATCTGCCATAACACATCACAAGGCAACGATCCCACGTCTATGGCTTTGATGTCATGCCAAAAAAGAGGCGCAACGATAACAGCAGCGAAGACATAATACCACCCCATAACTTTCAATGTACCCATATCTTGAAGTACTGGTTTTATGAGAGTTGTATTTATAGCCATAGATATGGTACTCACAAGTATTAATACATATCCAAATATAGTGGCACCTTCCTGTGGCGTATTGTTGAAAAAAAGAAGAAGCAACGAGCCCACCACCCCCATTGTTAGGGCTATAATTTTAAGAATACTGAAATGAGATTTCTGTAACACCCCAGCGAAGATAAGAGTTATAATAGGACCAAAGGAGAAGACAATAGAAGAGTCGATAGGGGTTATATAACCCATTCCCCAAAGTAAGAAATATTGTTTTCCAAAGATCATAAGCATAGCCACAAAAGCTATACGCCAAAAGTTTTTAGCCTTTACTATATATAGACTTCTTGAGATTATGAATGGCATAAAAAAAAGAGCTGTAAACAACACCCTTAATGTAAACAGCTGTTCAAAGGTAAGGTAATGACCAATTATAGAGCCATAAAACACGAAGTTTAGCCCATAGAGAGCATTAGAGAATATAAGTGCTATATGCGATTTTTTTAGAGTGCCATACGCCATGCACTCATCAACTCAAATAATATGCCGAGTATCATAAAAAAAGGTCTGTATAAAAATTGCTTTTCATACAGACCGTTATAATATTTGTTTTATCTTTATTTTGCTGGTGTTGCTGGAGTTGCAGGAGCTTCAGGGAGTTTACGTCCTTCAAGTTGAAGCACCTTCTTAACGGCAGGTGTCATATCGAAAATCACAGTTTCATCCATATATATAAATGGAGGTTGTGACGAATCAACAACGGCAGTAATAGAGTTTGCTTTTGCAATTTTGGTAACCGCTTCAAGCACCTTTGTACGAATAGGACTCATAAGACGTTCAAAAGCATCTTGTGTATCTGCTTGAGCCGCTTGGGTGAAGTTTTCTATTTTTGTTTGAAGATCATAAATATCCTTCTCCATTTGTTGACGAATTAGAGCGGTTGAAGAAGCTGACTTTTCTTGATATTCTCTTGCTTTTTTTCCATACTCGTCACGCATAGTGGCAATTTGAGTATTTAGCTCTTTTTGATAGTTATCTATCTCTTTTTGTGCCGTTTCTGTTTCCGGCATAAGCATAATAATTTCGGAAGCGTTTACACGTCCCATTTTTGTGTTTTGTGCCGATGCAGTAAGGGCAAACGCCGATAATATGGCAACGAATAAGATTTTTTTCATTGTTTATTTTATTATTTATTATTATTTCTTTATTAATATCCTAACAACTTGATGACTTTATCTGTAAGGTCACATTTTTCTGATTGGAATATGGTAACTTTCACAAGAGAAAGGTCGAATATCATCTCATACCCTCCCTCGTTAGCAATTTTTGTAACGGCATCTAAAACCATCTTTTCGATAGGCGACATCATCTCTTTTTGCTTAGCTTCCAACGTGCCACTTGCGCCAAAGACACTTTTCTCATAATCGTTTGCTTCTTTTTCCTTCTTAACGATAAGATCACGGTATCTAACTTGGTCTGCATTAGTCATCTGAGAGGCATATTGTTGATATTCGTTATACATAACAGAAACCTCTTTTATTTTTTTATCAACGATCTCTCTGTTAAGCTTGGCAAAAGAATCTATTTCTTTTACCGCACTATTATATTGAGGCATCACATCAAAAACTTTTTTACTGTAAATGTAACCATATTTCTGTGCTGACGCTGTCGAAGCACAAAACATTACTGCTAAGATGATAAATAGTTTTTTCATACGTATGTCTTTAAAATTGTTGTCCTATGATAAAGTGTATGTTGCTACCCCCTTTAGAAGCTCCGGGACGTGGAGAGTCAAACCCATACCCCCAATCGATACCGAGCATCCCGACCATAGGTAGGAATAGCCTAACACCAGCACCCAACGACTTTTTCAAGTCAAAAGGATTAAAGGTTCTCCAATTGTCATAAGCATTACCTCCTTCTGCAAAGATAAGACCAAATACAGTTGTGGCACCTGTTTGCACAAATGGATAACGAAGCTCAACAGTATATTTTGTATATGCCTGCGCCTGTCTTCCTCCAGAGTTCGAATAAGGAGTCAAAGAGTTGTCTTCATATCCTCTAAGTCCTATATCTGTAACACCATATACGTCATATCCGGAAACGCCATCACCACCCATGCTATATCCTTCAAACGGAGACATAGTATATTTATTATTTTTATAGTGTCCTAAATAACCCATGTCTGCCCTCACCATCAAAACTAACTTATCGTCTTTCATCATAGGGAAGTAATATTTCAGCCCTGCTTCAATTTTATAAAATTCTATAAATCTATAAAAATCTTCTTCTGTATGTTTAGGGTTGTCATAATAATCTTTAGACCTAAAAGCAGAATATGGAGGGGTAAAGGTTCCTCTTAACATAAATTCAGAACCCGAACGTGGGTATATCGGGTGATCCACAGAGTTACGAGATAGTTGAGCTGTTAGACTTATTATATTAGAATGTCCATCTTTAATAATGAAGTTATTCCAGTTATCAAGGATATAAGATTGGTAGTTTATAGAACCTTGCAACACAAAGAACGGATCAGGCCACTCAAGACGTTTACCAAGAGAAGCAGAGACCCCCACAGTACCAAAGTGAGCTGTTGGCTTTTGGAAAGCATAATAGGCATTAGATTGATTAGAATAGTATGCCGATATATTCAATGAATTTGGCTTATGTCCCCCTAACCAAGGCTCAAGAAAGCTAAATTGGAAAGAACGGTAGTATGTACCATTGGTCTGAAAACGAAGACTTAACTTTTGGTTATCCCCAGCAGGGTATGGTCTCCACGCATCTTTTTTGAAGAAGTTACGCAAAGCCACGTTGTTAAATGTAATTCCGACAGAGGCAACAAATGTACCAGCACCCCAACCTCCGGAAAGCTCAAGTTGGTCTGACGGACGCTCCTCAACGACAAATTTAACATCTACTAATCGGTCTGAGATAGGTTGAATATCTGGGATTATCTTATCTGTAAAGTGCCCCATAGAACTGATACGTCTAAGGGAGTTTACTATTAAGGCTTGACTATAAAGCTCACCAGGACGAGTATCTAACTCACGTCGAATAACTCGGTCGTTAGTGTGCGTATTTCCCGAAAGACGAACGTCGTTAACACGATATTGCTTACCCTCAGAAAGACGAATATCTATATCTATCGAATCACCAGCGATCACCGTTTCTACTGGTTCTATGTGAAAAGCAAGGTGTCCATCGTCTTTGTATATAGACGACACATTGACCTCTCCTTTCATAACAGACTCTCCATCAAGACCGAGACGGTTATTCATTGTCTTTTTATCGTATACTTCTCCTTTACGAATGTTAAGGAGTTTGTTTAGTTGGTCTTTTGTATATTTTACGTTACCAGTCCACGTGATGTCTCGATAGTAATATTTATCGCCCTCAAATATTTTTATCTTTAACCCTACCCTATTTGGTGTTAGGAAATAGAGTGAGTCTGAAAGGAAAGAGGCGTTACGATAACCCTTAGAGTTCATATAGTCGATAAGGAGTTTTTTATCCTCATCATACTTATCTCGTTTAAACTTAGACGATTTGAAAAGGTTCACAAGAGTCTTCTCACGTGTACCCTTCATAGATTTCTTCAACTTCTCAGACGATAAGTTTTTATTACCCTCAAAGATGACCTCTTTAATACGAACTTTATCTTTAGTATCTACGTTAAAAGTAAGAATGACAAAGTTTGTATTATTTACCGTAATGGTATCATTATGTTGTTCGGTAGTTACATCCACATTTAAAAAGCCCTTTTCGATATAAAACTTTTTAATGGCATTTATGTTATTTTGTATTGTATAATCGGAAAGTTCAGAGTGTTTTTTGAGCTTTAAGATGTCGTCAAGCAACTTTTTACGTTGCGGAGCAGAGACCCCATCTATTCTCCATTGCGAAACACGAGGACGTTCTTTTAGGGCAAACTCAAGATATGCAGAGTCTTGATCGACAGTGACATAAGCCTTTACATCTGAATAGAAGTTTTGACTCCACAACTTTTGTATCGCATTTGTGACATAAGCACCAGGCAACTCAATAGTATCACCTTTAGCCACACCAATAGACTGTATGATAAGGTTCGGGTTCACGAAATTGACACCCGAAACAGTTACATCCTTAAGGATATATGTTTTAGGAGTTAGATAATCTGTCATGAAGAGCGTATCCGCAACTTGCGATTTACCTCCGGCAAAAGTATAGCCATAAGACATGACAAACAATGCTATATATATAAGTGCGTTTTTAATTCTCATTAAATTTCATCTGTATTATCGACCAATCCATATCGTCGATTACGTTTAGCATACTCCTCTATTGCTTCAAATAGGTGTTCCTTTCTAAAATCAGGCCATAACACCTCTGTAAAATATAACTCTGTATACGCCATCTGCCACAACAGAAAATTACTTATACGTTGTTCCCCACTTGTGCGAATAAGAAGATCCGGGTCTGGAATATCACTCTCATATAAGTTTTCTCTAATTATGTTGTCGTCTATCTCATCTGCCGATAGATCACCAGAGAGCACTTTACGTGATACACATTCCACCATATCTCTAATTTCGTCTCGTGAACTATAACTTAGAGCAACAATGACAATGAGCTTACTATTTTTAGAAGTACGCTCAACGGTATCATCCATAACAGCCCTTACACTATCACTCAAACGAGAAAAATCGCCTATATAGCGGAGTTGTACCCCATTGGCACAAAGCTCATCTATCTCACCAGCCAAAGTCTTACAAAAGAGCTCCATCAAGCCATCCACTTCATCCTTTGGGCGACCCCAATTTTCAGTGGAAAAAGCATATAGAGTAAGCACCTTAACGCCTGCTTCTACCGAGCCTTTGATAACATCTTTAACCGCCGGCACAGCATTGTAATGACCATACAATCTTTCGTTACCACGCTCATTAGCCCAACGACCGTTACCGTCCATTATTATTGCTATATGTTGTGGTACACTATTCTTTTTATCCGCCATATGAGCTACAAAGATAAATAATTATTTAATCAATCATACAAATAAACGTTTAAACTGCAAAATGACTACTTCTTTCTACTATCGATTCCCCACATCAATTTATTGCGTATCGTCTTATAAAAAGAGTTATCACTCGCCTCCGCTATTTTAACTTTATCCTTTTGACGCTTAATAATAAAGGTATCACCGTTTTCTATATCGAAAGCCTCATTGTCTAAGGTGGCAATAAGCTTACCAGCACGTCTTATTGCCGATACTTCAATCGTTGCAGAGCCATCGACAACCAAAGGACGTATCGTAAGGTTGTGTGGGGCAATAGGAAGTATCACCATGCAGTCACAAGTAGGAGCGACAATAGGACCACCAAGACTCATCGCATAAGCAGTCGAACCGGTCGGAGTAGCAACAACAAGCCCATCGGCTTGATATTCGGCAACCTCTTCAGAGTTAATTCTAATCTTTATATTAACCATATGAAGCCCTTCTCTTTGAATTGTAAATTCATTCAAAGCGACACCTAAACCCTCAGCCACAATAACACTACGACTATCTATTATGTAGTCGCCACCTTCTATCTTATTGAAGATGTCACAAACATCTTGCCGTTGCACATTAGCAAGAAAACCAAGTCTGCCACTATTTACACCCATTATAGGAATATCCCTATCGGAAAGCATACCGGCACACTTAAGCAACGTCCCATCTCCGCCATAACTCACAACCAAAGAAGTGGACACAGGAAGCTCCGCCGCCGAAGAATAAGAAACTATATTTCCAAATCCTCTTTTTCGAGCCTCTGAGGCAAATGTTTCATTAAAAACAACCCCTACCCCTTTTTGAGCAGCGATTGAGAGCCAAGCTCTAAGTTCCTCGTCTGAAAGATATTCAGACCCTCTTGTATATATGGCAATCTGCATAAGCATTATTTATCTTACACAAAGATATGAATAAAAAAATAAGGAGTAGCAAAATGCCACTCCTTATTTTTTATAAGAAGATTGATTATCCTAATTTGATAGCGCCAGAAGGACACACATCAGCACAAGTACCACACTCTAAACATATAGCTGGATCAATAGAATAAATGTCCCCTTCAGATATTGCTTCAACAGGACATTCGCTTATACAAGTTCCACAAGCAACACAATCTTCGGTTATAACGTAAGCCATTTTTTTGATTTTAAAAGGTTAATAATTATTAGTGCAAATATAGACAGTTTATTTATAATAACAAAAAATATCTATACAAAAAGAATGAGGGGCGGTTAAAACAAACCGTCCCTCATTCAATAACTAAATTAATTTATAATTACCATCTGTCATATTGTTCAATGATAGTACCTGTAGCATTAATAACGTTAATCTCACGTGCAGGAATTGGATAGATAATTTTCTTACCATTTCTGTCTATATTTTGATATGAC
>JAVVUK010000008.1:0-31717 GCA_036653215.1 Rikenellaceae bacterium | reverse complement strand
ACAATATAAATCACGTGTCGTAGTAAATGACGTGTCGATAGATGTGAACCAAGGTGAGATCGTTGGGCTTTTAGGTCCTAATGGTGCTGGAAAAACAACAAGTTTCTATATGATTGTTGGACTTATAAAGCCAAATGGGGGGCGTATATTCCTTGATGGTGTCGATATTACCGAGATGCCAGTTTATAAACGTGCACAGATGGGAGTCGGTTATCTTTCTCAAGAGGCTTCTGTGTTTCGTAAGATGACAGTGGAAAACAATATACGTGCGGTGTTGGAGATGACAAACTTCTCTAAAGAATACCAAAAAGAGCGGTTGGAAAATCTAATAGATGAGTTTAGGCTCAACAAAGTACGTAAAAACTTAGGTATCCAATTATCTGGTGGTGAGCGTCGTCGTACTGAAATAGCACGTGCGGTGTCTATAAATCCAAAATTCATCCTTCTGGATGAGCCTTTTGCAGGTGTAGACCCAATTGCCGTAGAAGACATCAAAAGTATAGTCTCAACATTAAAAAATAAAAATATCGGAGTTATTATTACTGACCATAACGTGCAGGAAACGCTCGATATAACAGACCGTACATATCTTCTTTTTGAAGGTCAAATATTAAAAGCAGGTAGTGCTGAAGATCTTGCAAATGATGAAATGGTACGAAAGGTGTATCTTGGAAAAGACTTTAGGTTGAAGAAAACCTATTAGAAAAGTGTTATTTAGTACTGAGAAATTGCTTTTAGGCAGTTTCTAAATTAAAAAAAATTTAAAAAAATTATGGCTTCGTCCAATTTCGTAGATTACGTTAAATTATACTGTCGTTCGGGTAAGGGTGGTGGTGGTTCTGTCCATTTTAGGAGAGAAAAGTTTGTTGAGTATGGGGGTCCTGATGGTGGCGATGGTGGTCGTGGAGGACACATCATCTTACGAGGCAACTCTCAATATTGGACGTTGATACACTTAAAATACCGCAAACATATATTTGCTGAAGATGGCAAATATGGCGGAGGTGCACGTATGAGTGGGCGTGATGGTGAAGATACTATCCTCGATGTGCCTCTTGGTACTATTGCTCGTGATGGCGAGACTGGTGAGTTTATGTGTGAAGTTACAGAAGATAAACAGGAGATAGTGCTTTTGAAAGGTGGTATGGGTGGACATGGAAATACATATTTCAAAACATCTACAAACCAAGCTCCTCGTCATGCACAACCTGGAGGTGAGGCTATTGAAACTACTTGTGTATTAGAACTTAAGCTTCTTGCCGATGTCGGCTTGGTGGGTTTCCCAAATGCTGGGAAATCGACTCTTCTATCTGTCGTTTCGGCTGCAACGCCTAAGATCGCAAATTATGCCTTTACAACTTTAGAGCCTAACTTAGGAATTGTGGAGGTGCGTGACGGCAGGTCTTTTGTTATGGCTGACATACCGGGTATAATAGAAGGTGCGAGTGAGGGTAAAGGTCTTGGAATACGTTTTTTAAGACACATAGAACGTAACTCGGTGTTGTTATTTATGGTGTCCGCCGATACAAAGAGTATAGAAAACGAATATAAGATACTCCTAAATGAGTTAGATCAATATAACCCTGAGATGTTAGATAAAGATAGGGTTCTTGCAATAACAAAATCGGATATGCTTGATGGTGAGTTGTTAAAAGCGTTAGAAGAAGAGGTTGAGAAGAGTTCTCTTATAAACATCCCTCATATATTTATATCTTCTGTTATTGGTACAAATGTTCAAGAACTTAAAGATATTTTATGGGATGTGTTAAATAAAAAGTAAATTCAAAACAGTTACTAAACAGACTAAAATATTATGAATAGTACTATTATTGTTAAAAACATACTTTCAATCATATTGGGAGTTGTGCTTGTCGCTATTCCTGAGAAGGCGCTTGAGTTTACAGTTATTGCAGTGGGTATTACTTTAATAATACTTGGTTGCATATCTATATCTTCATATATTCGTCTTCGTAAGTCGAACAGTGTTGTTGCGACAGCGGTGTTGGTGAGTTTAATTGCCGCTATAATCTTAGGCGTTGTCTTAGTGTCAAAGCCTATTTGGTTTACCAATATCCTCATGTATCTGTTAGGCTTTCTTGCTGTTGCTGCCGCTGCAATACAAATATATACACTTGGTAGTGATAGGGGGCGTGGCTTAAAAGTTCCAATAGCACTTTTTATAGTGCCTATTCTTCTGTTTGTTACAGGTGCTCTAATAATATTTAATCCTTTTGATGCGGCCTCACTTATGGTTGTTTTCTTTGGGGCGAGTGCTATCGTTTATGGCGTTATTGATTTAATAAATAATCTTATTATAAAGAAGAAGTCCGATCCTGAAAAATTGAATGAATAAAAAACATCTTGGAGTAGTCGAAGCAGACGAGTGGTTGCTCCCTGTTGAGAAGCACCTTGAGGCACGTTATCTGCGTTATGAACGAGAAATAGCGGTCATAGGAGATATCTATGCTTATGCTGACGGCTTTATTAAGATGGGTTTTCATTACGACAATGAGCGTCAAGGATGGCGTTTTCGTGAGTGGCTTCCTGCTGCTAAGGAGGTTTTCCTTATGGGAGATTTCAATGATTGGGATAGATATTCAATTCCTCTATACCGTACTCCAAATGGCATTTGGGAATATTTCTTTGACGATCGTATATTCTTTGGACGTATTGTCGATGGCTCACATTATAAAATGGTTGTTAGAGGCTTAAATGGTGAACATGAACGCATTAACGCTTATGCCACAGCCCTTACAGTAGATAAGGATACCTTTAACTTCACTCCATATATACATATCTCTAAACCCTTCAACTGGAAAGGTGATAAACAAATATCGCCAAGCCCTCTTCTTATATATGAGGCGCACGTCGGCATGGCACAAGAGAGTGGTGAGGTGGGTACGTTTGCGGAGTTTACAACTAATGTGCTTCCTCGAATAAAAAAGGCTGGATATACGGCACTTCAACTTATGGGAATTGCCGAACATCCATATTATGGTAGTTTCGGATATCACGTGTCAAATTTCTTTGCTCCATCTTCTCGTTTTGGAAGTGAGGAAGATCTTAAAAACCTCGTTTTGGAAGCTCATAAAATGGGCATAGCTGTGGTTATGGATATTGTCCATTCTCACTTTGTGAAAAATTATAATGAAGGGCTTAACGATCTTGACGGTTCTACATATCAATATACGGTTTCTGACGATAGACGTTATCAAAAATATTGGGATTCTATGAACTTCGATTATTCTAAGTCGGAGGTTAGGTCTTTTCTGTTGTCAAATTTACGTTATTGGATGGATGAATTTCATTTTGATGGGTTCCGCTTTGACGGTGTAACATCTATCTTATATCGAAACCATGGATACCAAAAGTTCCTTTCACGAGATGACTATTTTAATGATAACGTGAATGAAGATGCTATACTTTATCTAACCCTTGCAAATAAACTTATACATACCATAAATCCACAAGCTATAACCATAGCCGAAGATGTGAGTGGCACGCCTACTTTATGTTCTCCTATTGGAAATGGAGGTGTCGGCTTTGATTATCGTTTAGGTATGGCGGTTCCCGATTTGTGGATCGAGATGCTTGAGGAGCCTTGTCAAAAGTGGGATCTTTCACGTTTGTGGTATGAGCTCAATAACAGAACAGCCCTTGTTAAAACTGTTGGCTATTGTGAGTCGCACGATCAAGCTATGGTTGGTGATCAGACAATAGCGTTTCGTCTTATGGGTGTTCAGATGTATAGCTCTATGGCAAAAGACTCTCATAGTGCGGTGATAGATTTTGGTATGGCTCTCCATAAAATTATACGTCTTATAACTATATCTACTGCTGGAGAGGCTTTTATGTGTTTTATGGGTAACGAGTTTGGTCATCCGGATTGGATAGATTTTCCACGTGAGGGGAATGGATTTAGTTACGATAAGGCACATCGTCAATGGTCGTTAGTAGATAATGATCTTCTGCGTTATTCTCAGCTCTTTGCTTTCGATAGGGCTATGATTGAGATGGTGAAGCGTGAGAAACTTCTATCTAAAGGCTTTGCTTCGTATGCTGCAATAGACAACGATATTCGTGTTATATCGTTTACACACGACGATTTGCTATTTGTATTTAACTTTAATGTGTTTAACGATATTGTAAAACACAAGGTCTATATGTCTCGTGTAGGCAGTTATAAGCTTATCATAACTACCGATGATGATGTCTTTGGAGGTAAAGGTAAATCTCAAAATAAGTTCTTAACTACTTTGCCCGATAAAGGAGAGGCATTTGTTACTATGCCTCCACTAACGGCAAATGTATATAAATTTATTAAATAGCTATTGCTTCTCCGTTTGGAAGTAACTTTACCTTAACAAGTGTGTTTATGCTGCCTGCGACATAAGGCATCTCCACACGAAGATAGTTATTTGTGTGTCCAAACATCTTACCGCCTTTTAAACGTCCCTCAACCAATACCTCTGCCTCTTTATTAACAAAGGAACTGTAATATTTTTCATATAGCTCTTTGCATAGTTGTGTTAATATCGTCGAACGTTCATGTTTTACATTTTGAGGTACTTTATTTTCAAAATTTATAGCGTCTGTGTTTGCACGTTCCGAATATGGGAATATGTGTAAGTAGCTTGGAGCTAAATCTTTTAAGAAGTTGTATGTCACTTTAAAATCTTCATCACTCTCTCCCGGAAACCCTACAATAACGTCAATACCGATAAATACATCTTTGTTTATAGCTCTTATGTCTTCTATCTTCTTTCTGAAAAATTCGGATGTGTAACGACGACGCATGAGTGCCAGAATTTTGTTGTTGCCCGATTGTAAAGGTATGTGGAAGTGAGGTTGAAATTTCTTGGATGTAAGGGTAAATTCTATAATTTCTTGTGACAGCAGGTTCGGCTCTATCGAAGATATACGATAACGTTCGATGCCATTTACTGAGTCTAATTCTTTTACTAAATCGACAAATCTCTCGCCTGTGCTACGTCCGAAGTCTCCTATGTTGACTCCTGTGAGGACAATTTCTTTTTGTCCTGCTTTTACTACTTCGTGGGCTTGTGATATGAGTTCTGCAATAGATATGTTACGACTTGCCCCACGTGCTATTGGTATGGTGCAATAGGAACAACGATAGCCACATCCATCTTGTACCTTAAGAAAGGTACGTATGCGATCACCGCTTGAGAAAGCGTTGAAAAAGGAGGTTAATTGTTCGGTGTCGCAAGTATATATAGCCGCCTTCCCTCTTTTTTCTATTACTTGGCGTACACGTTCGAGGATGTTCCCTTTCTCGTTATTCCCGATGACAAGATCTACGCCTTCCATTTCGGCAATCTCTTGTGGCTTAAGTTGTGCATAACAACCAGTTACAACAATTATAGCGTTGTTGTCTTCACGTGATATCTTACGAATTAGATACCTGCATTTTTTGTCTGCGGTGTCTGTCACCGAACAAGTGTTTATTATATGTATGTCGGCATTATTGCCAGTAGCTCTCTCGAAACCACCATCACAGAAGTTGCGGTCAATGGTCGATGTCTCAGAGAAGTTGAGTTTACATCCTAAAGTGTGAAATTTTACAGTCATCATAATGTACAAAGTGTTGTAAAGGGGCAATATTTGCAATTTTCCTTAATAGTGGTTTGGCAAAATGGCTTTTCCATGTCTACAAGTTCGGAGATAACTTCGTTTAGCTTCTCTTCAAAAGGGAACTCTTTAGTGTCAATGTCTGCGCTATCTTGTAAATCCCTAAGGTAATATAGATTTGGTGTGGCGATACAACCATATTTTTTGCTCCATAATAGAGAGTAGAGTAGTATCTGCACCAAGCCACTGTTGTTGCAAGGATCGTTACGGTCGAAAATTTTATCTAAGTTATTGCTTGTAGGTTTAGATCCGCTTTTGTAGTCTATTATCTTTATGCTTCCATCTGGCATGGCATCTACACGGTCTATTTTACCACCAAGTTTTATTGTCTTGTTGTTTATTGTGATCTCACCTCTAAAATCTTCCTCAATGGCTTTTATCATAAAACCATCATTTCGTCCTATGTCGAAAGTGATAGCGTTATTTATATAACTAACCATTATTTGACGTTTTATAGATAGATCACCGCTATTTTCATTATAAGCACTTTGAAGGGTTTCTTTGATGTTCTTATCTACTAAAACGCCTATTTTCTGCTTGTCATATTTCTGAAGTAGAAAGATTAAATCTTTGTTAGAGACCATTATTAAAGGTGTGTATATCTCTTGAAGAGTCTTATGTATAATGTTCCCTAATATGCGATCGTCAATCTGTTCTTTTATAGCTTCTTGGTCGGTATCTATGCCCTCAATATATTTATAATAAAAGCGAAGAGGACACTCTAAGAAACTTATTATTGCAGTAGGTGAGAGGTAGCTTTTAGAGTTAGGATCATAGTAACGCTCACACTTAGGGTCTTTTTTATAAGAGGTATTTGCGTTGTCTTTGATTGTTACATTTACATTTATTGTGCGTTCGTCTATGGCGTGTGTAGACTCATAACGAAGTTGGTGGATATATCGGCTTGGCTCGCCACTACGGAGTCCTCCGCTGCCTGAACAATAGACAATGTCGACCCTCTCCGCACGTTGTAAAAGACGATAAAAGTAGTATGAATACATGGCCTCGTGGTGAGAAATTGTAGGTAATCCATATCCTAATCGTAAGTTAGGCGGAATAAAAGACTTGCCTCCGCTATTAGATGGAAAAGTGTCTTCAGAGACAGAGAGAAGAAGCACATTTTTAAAATCTATGTTACGTGTCTCCAAAATACCCATGACTTGAACTCCAATCAGAGGTTCTCCGTCGAACGATATTTTTGTGCCTTGAAGCACTTTGCGTAATGCTGCAATATAAACCTTTGTCGAGACCTCCATTCCACATTGCTCAAACAGAGATTGCGTTTTTATAATCGTGTTATGTATAGTAAAGTAAAACTGACTTTTTAAGGTATCTTCACCTTCATCAAAAGATGCTATTATCTGTTTTATGATTTTAGTCAGCCATAAACTTATAGCATTGCTATCTTTCTGTACTTCAAAAATGTCTTTTAATATTTGGATGTTGAACAACAGCTCGCACGTGTCGAAAATTATATTATCGGTAGTGACTCTTTCTATATATTTGTCTACACATTCAACCTCCTCAGATGTCATAAGGGCTAATATGTCGCTGTGTGTCAATATGTTTCTTATGTCTTTATGGTAAAATTTACCTTCCGAAACTGAACCTTGAAGAGAGATGAGTTGTTCTACTAAAGCATATTGTTGAGTTATGCGTAACTCATATCCCGAAGTCACGTTAAACGCCTCAATGCTCTTAGGTATGGAATACATTATCGGTAATAAAAGAGACTCGTCTGTCATCACGATGGCTGTTTCTTGAGCCAAAGGAGTATCGCTCTTTGTTGCACATTCTTCCAAAAATTGATATGTGTATTTTGCAGAAAGAGAGTCTGTGGGCGAAGCTATGATGTGTATATCCTTTTTTGAAACGAAGTTGTCACGCCTTGCTGAAGTGTTGCTCTCTCCAAATGTTTTTATGTTTTCACGTAAAAAAAGACCGGCTTCATTTTGTGAACTTATGTAATAATTGTCAAAGTCCCATAAAAAGACGCATTCGTGGTGCGCTTTTATGTTTTTAAATATAGCTTTTTCGCTGTTGCTTAGGGCGTTAAATCCTATTATAGCATATCTTTTTTTCTCCCCTTCTAAGTCGTTTTCCGCTGCTATTCGAGAGATCATGCCTTTATAGCCTATTCCAATTTCTAAAAGGCGTTTTCGGAAAAGCGTGTATATCTCAAAAAGAGTATTCCATATATTTATAAATTTGCTCTTTTCTATGGATGTTGTAGCCCCATTGATATTCCCCCAAAATGCAGATATGAGTTCTATCTGCTCACGAGAAGCATCTCCAAATATGGCTTCAATTTCTTTTATGTCTTTTATGTTGGTATATAGTAATTTAGCATCTATGAGATAGTTGTCTATCATGTCGAAATCTGATAGTAGCACCTCGCCCCAGAAGTAAAATTTGTCAAAACTTTCGTTATGAAAATTGTTGAATATCTTATATAATTCAACAAGAAGTCGTAGTTTGTCACCCTCTTCAATGCCGCTCCTCTCTTTGATGAGATCGTCCATTGTGAGAAAGTGTGGTTGCCAAATAGGAGTCCCTTTAATTATATGAGAGAGAGCCATATTAAAAAACATTTTCCCTCGTCGAGACGGGAAAATAATGTTAATATTTGATATTTCTGTGCCGTATTTATCGTATAGAAATTTGACGCTCTGTTCTATAAATGTGTCCATCAATGGTTGTGTTTGAGCTCACAAGATACGGATAAAAAATGAAAAAATAATCTCGTGCGATAAAAGATAAGACAATAGTTTGTTTTTGGAAAACAAAAGATTAGCTTTGTAAAAAGTTTTTTATAACACAAATCGCTATATATGACAAAAAATGATATTCATATAGAAAGTAGATTAGACTATTTGAAATTGTTGGCTACAAAGTTTCCCACAATTTCTGTTGCGGCAACGGAGATTATAAATCTTCAAGCTATTCTAAACCTCCCAAAAGGAACGGAGCATTTTGTGACTGATTTACACGGTGAATACGATGCTTTTCAACACGTCTTACGTAACGCATCGGGGGTCATAAAGTCGAAAGTGGAGTTTATTTTTGAAGATACATTAAAGAAAAAAGACAAGGAGAATTTGTGTACTCTTATCTACTATCCTGAAGAAAAACTCGATAGCGTGATAGCGGAGGAGGCTGATATTGACGATTGGTATCGTATAACCTTAAATCAACTGATTGATGTATGTAGGATGGTATCGTCTAAATATACTCGTTCTAAAGTGAGAAAGGCTTTGCCTGCCGATTTCTCTTACATCATAGAGGAATTGCTACACGAATCGCAAAATATGCCAAACAAACAAGACTATTTTAATGGCATCATTTCGACTATAATATCTATTGACCGAGCATACGACTTTATAGTGGCGTTATGTAATTTGATCCAACGTCTAACGATAGACACCTTACATATTGTCGGCGATATATATGATAGAGGACCAGGTGCTCATAAAATAATGGATCGTCTGTTGAGCTATCACTCATATGATATACAATGGGGAAACCACGATATTTTATGGATGGGAGCTGCTTGTGGCAATGAGGCTTGCATAGCTAATGTGGTTCGTATATGTACACGTTATGCAAATTTTGAGTCTCTTGAAGATGGTTATGGGATAAATATGTTGCCTCTTGCACGTTTTGCTATGGATGTTTATAAAGATGATCCATGTGAACTTTTTATTCCTAAAGTCGATGTAGACGACATATTTAGAGAAAATGATATTCGCCTAATATCACAAATGCACAAGGCAATAGCGATAATCCAATTTAAAGTGGAGCATGATATTATATCACGACACAGTGAATATATGATGGATGAGAGGGATATGCTTCATCGTATAGATTATAATAACGGAACAATAACAATCGGTGGTGTTACTTATGAGTTGTTAGACAAAAATTTCCCGACCATAGATCCTGCCGATCCATACAGATTGACCGACGGAGAGATGGATGTCTTAACGAGGTTGAAAATATCATTTGCCAATAGTGATAAGTTGCATACACATATAAGATGTCTATATTCAAAGGGTAGCCTTTATCTAAGACGTAATAACAATTTACTTTTCCATGCTTCTATACCTATGACTGCGGATGGTGAATTTAAAGAGGTTTGTATCGGTGGTAATTGTTATAAGGGTAAGGCGTTGCTCGACAAATTAGATAGGGTGGGGCGTGCTGCATATTTTAAATGTAAGTCAAAACAAGAGAAAGAAGATAGCTCCGACTATATGTGGTATATGTGGTGTGGACCTGACTCTCCGTTGTTCGACAAGAGTAAAATGGCTACTTTCGAACGCTATTTCATAGCAGACAAAGAGACACACAAAGAGAAGAAAGGTGAATATTACACCATCATAGACACAGGTGATCTATGTGGAAAGGTGTTAGAAGAGTTTGGCTTAGATCCTATATCTTCACATATAATAAACGGACACGTTCCTGTTAAATGTAAAAAGGGGGAACGTCCTATAAAAGCGGGAGGTAGACGTCTTGTAATTGATGGTGGTTTTTCTAAAGCCTATCGTGGAGAGACTGGTATTGCTGGATATACGCTTATATATAACTCTTTTGGGTTGCAAATGGTGCAACATGAGCCTTTTGAATCTACCGAGAAAGCTATTGAGGAGGGACGTGATATTATCTCAATAAAATTTGTTGTTGAGGAGGTGAAAAGAAGGCTAACTGTAAGAGACACAGACATAGGGCAGGAGTTGGTAAAGCAAGTTGACGACCTAAAACAATTGTTGCTTGCATATCGTATGGGTCTTATAAAATAAAAAGAGGAGGGTGGTTAAGATATATTTGTGTAAAAAGTGCTTTAAAATTTGGTTGATAAAATAGAATGTATTACATTTGTACTCGAAATCAAAGGCACCATAGCTCAACTGAATAGAGTATCTGACTACGGATCAGACGGTTGCAAGTTTGAATCTTGCTGGTGTCACAAAATAAGGCTAACTATTTATAGTTAGCCTTATTTGTTTGTATTAAAGGTAATTAAAGCTTGGCTTTAGAAACTGTTTTAATTTAAAATGGCTTTTTAGTAAGTACACTATCTCTAAGATATTCAGAAAATATCTTTGCTCCTATATAATTTAAGTGTACAATATCAATCGTATCATTATGAATATTGTAAATTTTAATAAGAGTTTCTTCATTATACTATTATTTGTTTTTTTACTATATTTGTAATATATTTGACAAATATTAATGATTTTTTGATATATAGAGCATAATCATCCATTTTTGTCATAGCTAACAACGATAGGCATAAATATTGTCTGGTTTAATTTAAAAATAGAGTATGAGTTTTGTAAAAGATTTTAAGGGTTTTATACTAAAGGGAAATGTATTAGACCTTGCTGTGGCGGTGATTATAGGTGCTGCCTTTGGAAAGATAGTAACTTCTTTTGTAGGCGATCTGTTGATGCCTTTAATATCTATATTCTTGGGGCACGTAAATTTGTCAGACCTCTCGTTAATAATACCATTAGGTGGTGATGGAGCTGCTCCAATTATTGTGAATTATGGTAATTTTATCCAAACGACAATCGATTTCCTCATTATTGCTTTAGCAATATTTGTGGTTGTTAAATTTGCTGCTAAGTTTAAAAAGCAAAAGGAAGAAGTTCCTACTACACCATCAAAAGAAGAGGTTTTATTGACAGAGATAAGAGATATCTTAAAAGAGAAGTCTAAAGAATAGCTTGTACTTGATATAGAGTGTCGGCATTTATAAGTAATGTAACTTGAGCATTGTCGCCTAAGGCTAAGGCTTTGCGAACTTCCGAGATCGGTTTGTGAAAGTTCCCTTTTACTATCGTTGCTCCTTTTATGTTACGTTCTTTAAATATCTTTTTTAGAGCCTTAGGCTTATAGTCGAAGATGTCTATAATTTCATACCCACGTCCTGGAAAAGAGTTTAATGGGAGCTCTGTAATTACGACATTATCGTCTATCAAGACTTTATGTTTGGGAAAGTAAACGCTCATTAACTCTTGTGTATTACGGCATTTTTTGAATGTTACATCTGAGATGTAGATATACCTCTTTTCTGTGGGAGGCGTGGCGATATGAGTGTTGCTTTCGTGTGAAAAGCCGTATTTGCGAAAATCTCCATTTTTGCTAATTACTGTATTTGTGATTTTTTGCTCATGGTTGCAAAATGAAATTTCAACGATCACCTCTTTGCACTCTCCGTCGTAAGAAATTACTTCGACGGTGGTTCCATAATCAGAGAAAATTCTAAAAACTTCTTCTACATCGAAAAGAGGAGACAGCTTCACTATTAAAGTTGATGTGTGAGCTTTTATCTTATCGAGCAGCGATAAGATATTTGGGGAGCAGTCTTCAAGCAGAAAGGTGCGTCTCGTTGCGTCACGACGTGCCGGGTCGCAATATACCATATCAAAAGGATCGCCTTTATAAGAGTCTAAAAATGCCTCTGCCTCTTGGTTTATTACTTCTATATTTGCAAGGTTTAAAAGTGCAAAGTTATAGCGTGCTATTTTTGAAAGTAGAGCATCTCTCTCTAATGTTACGATGTGTTTAAAGGTGGTGGCAAAGTGCGAGGTGTCGCCACCAAGACCACACGTGAGGTCTAAAATTCGATTACCAGAATATTTTTTTATGGATGTGGTATGTACGCTGCTTGCCTGTTCGAGAGAGGTGGGCGGAATTATACATTGTGCCTTGTAGAAATGAGGCAACTTATCTTTACACTTTTCGAGGGCTTTTATTTGACTACATATAGATGAAGATATACCCTTTAAGGCTAACATAGAGGCATTCACTCCAAGGTTTGCTTTTACAAGTTCCCTTTGAGGTGGTTGTGTTAAAAATAAAAATTCATCTTCCGAAATGCCAAACATAATAACTTCTATTCAAGTCCTTTCTCTCTTGCTATCTCTTCCATAAGTGCATACGCTTGATCATAGTCGTTTTCAATCTTCCCATCTAAGATGGCATCTTTAATGATCTTTTTAATTTCACCTATAATGTTTGATGGAGGTATCTTATATCGTTGAGTGATGATGTCTCCTGTGATTGGAGGTTGGAAGTTACGTATGCGATCTTTCTCTTCAATGCTCTTGAGCTTTTCTCTTACAATTTGAAAATTGCGAAGATAGCGATTTACCTTAACGTCATTTTTTGAGGTTATATCTGCCTCACAAAGAGCCATTAGGTCTTCAATGTCGTCTCCTGCGTCAAAGAGCAAACGTCGAACGGCAGAGTCGGTAACTATCTCGTTAGATATGACTATGGGACGAAGATGTAGAAATACTAATTTTTGCACATATTTCATCGGGTGGGTAAGTGGTAGTCGTAGGTTGCGGAAGATGCCATATACCATTTTTGATCCCACAACTTCATGTCCGTGAAAAGTCCAACCAATCTTATCTTCCCACCCTTTGGTGCGTGGCTTGGCAATGTCGTGTAACAAAGCCGCCCAACGAAGCCATAGATTGTCACTTTTATTTGCCACATTATCAAGTACCTGCATGGTGTGGCCGAAGTTGTCTTTGTGGGTACGTCCGTTTTTAACCTCTACCTCATTTAACTCACAAAGCTCAGGTAATATTTGTTTTAGAAGTCCACTTTCGTATAATAAAACGATCCCTTTCGATGGGATTGGCGATAGTAGTATCTTATTTAGTTCAATAGAAATGCGCTCTTTTGATACTATTTCCATCCGATAAGCATTGCGCTTTATAGATTTGAAACACTCTTCCTCAATGTTAAAATCGAGTTGTGTGGCAAATCGTATGGCACGTATCATACGTAGTGGATCGTCAGAAAATGTGATATCAGGGTCAAGAGGCGTGCGTATTATCTTCCTTTCAAGGTCTTTGATGCCGCCAAAAGGATCGAGTAACGTTCCGTAATTTTCTTTGTTAAGCGAAAAAGCCATAGCGTTTATTGTGAAGTCACGCCTATTTTGATCGTCTTCTAAAGTGCCGTCTTCGACAACTGGTTTTCGAGAGTCTCGGTTGTAAGATTCTTTGCGAGCACCCACAAACTCAATCTCTTTATCCTCACAACGAAGCATTGCGGTGCCGAAGCTTTTAAAGACGCTAACTTTAGAATTTAATCTTTTGCCAACTTCTTCGGCTATCTCTATACCACTTCCAACAATCATTATGTCTATGTCGTCATTAAATCGATTGAGGAAATGATCACGCACATAACCACCAATGACATACGCCTGTTGTCCTTTGACGGTAGCGATGTCACTTATCACCTTGAAGATATGCTCGTTTAAAAAATTGATACTCATCTTACTGTAAGCTCTCTTCTGTATAATTGAATTGTGTTTTCCAATCCAAGATATAGTGCATCTGAGATTAGGGCATGACCAATGCTAACCTCAAGTAGGTTAGGTATGTTTTCATGGAAGTATCTTAGATTTTTGAGGCTTAAGTCGTGTCCTGCGTTTATTCCTAAGTTATATTTTTGAGCTTCTAAAGCTGTTTCTACGAAATGTTTTATTGCTGTTTCCCTATCTTGAGGATATAGAGTTGCATAGGGCTCTGTATACAGCTCGACCCTGTCTGTACCTGTCTCAGCAGCCGATTGTATAAGATTAGGATCTGGATTTAAGAATATAGAGACACGAATGCCTTTATCTTTAAAAATCTTGACTATGCGAGATAATTCTTTGCCGTGTGTTATAGTGTCCCATCCGCTTGAAGAGGTTAACGCTTCTGGAGGGTCGGGAACAAGGGTCACTTGATTAGGAAGAACTTCTAAAACAAGATCTATAAAGCTATCACAAGGATAACCTTCGATGTTAAATTCTGTCTTTACGACTTTTTTTAATTCTCGTACATCATTATATCGTATGTGTCTCTCGTCTGGGCGAGGGTGTACAGTTATCCCCTCTGCACCAAAAAGTTCACAATTTATGGCTGCTTCAACTACATTAGGGGTGTTCCCTCCACGTGCGTTGCGTATGGTGGCTATTTTATTTATGTTAACGCTTAGTTTTGTCATATCACTACTTTTTCGGTATAGAATACAAAAGTAATAATAATTTTGTAAACTTTCTATTCTTTAATCTTAATGACACCTTTACTCTTGCTCTCTTTCACTTGGAGAATGAGATCGGCTATGACATTCATGTAGTTTATAAAGGCATCATATGGCGATTGAATGCTGAAATCTCGGTTATGTCCATGGTGCCTTTCCTCGTCCTTAAAAGAGATGGTGCAAAAGTGATCGGACGATTGTAGTATTTCCCATGCTTCAATAAGGCTTTTGTTTCCGCTTTTTCGTATGTCGTCACCAAGAGAGTATAGTTGTGAGAAAGCCTCACGTTGAAGTTCGTTTTCAAGCCATGTAGATAGGTTGCGACGTGCATTAGCACACGAAATAGCCGCCGTAACGCCTATTGTATCACACGACTTTGTGCTTTTCACCACTTCAGATGGAGTGGCAAATTGTAAATCACTATCGGCGCAAACCTCATTTACGAAAGCTCGTAGAAAGTCGAATATCCCATTTTCTCTCGATATGTATCCTCCAAAAGTCTCATAGTCTAAGAAAAGGTTTATTACATCTCCCTGCTCTTCATTTTTTATCATATCTATAAAACGACGTGACGAGATTGATGTGTCACCTCCACCTAAGGCGTGATACCCAAATGTTATGTTGTCTGATAGACGATGGTTTCGTGTTAATATGTTAATTGTTGATTTTCCTGTCGAGTTGTATACATAGTTAGGACTACGCCATGCTAATAATGCTTCCGCACCTTCTGTTAAAATAGTTTTAAAACCAAGATCGGAAACCATATCTGCAATTACATTATTGAATACTAAGTCTGTATTGCAAAATGTAGTAGCTGTTTGTTTAAAATCCTTTTTTATCATCTGTTGCTGCTTCTGAACTTGACGTTCAAACTCTTTATTGTCGCCAAGACAAGCAAGAGAGTGTGCATATGTCTCACCTACAACTTCAATAGAACCGCCTTTGGCGGCACGGCAAAATGTGTCGAAGGTGTCTTTTTCTTTTTCCTTTAGTTGCTGAGCCAAGAGCCCAGAGATGCTGATAGATGCTTTAAATGACTTTCCATACTCTTTGGTAAGTTCTTCTAAAAGAGAGTTTAAAGGAGAGTAGCAATTGTTGCTAACACTTTTTAAATTATCGTCATTAGCATTATCATCTGCATATAAATGATCTTTGCCGATATTAAAAAACCTATATTTTTTTAATTTATATGGTTGGTGTGCCTGAAAATGCAAACAAATAGTTTTCATATTGTCAAATTTAAATAATCGATTTATAAATACATTCTAACTTATTGGCAACCTTATCCCAAGTGAGGTCGGCAACTTCTTTTTGCCCCTCTTTGACAAGAGTGTCGCTTAATACCGGGTATTTCAAAACAGCTACTATTTTATCTGCCAAATCATCTAAGTCCCAATAATCAAATTTTAAAGCGTGATTGAGAACTTCTGAAACGCCAGATTGTTTAGATATAATTACAGGCACAGATGAGTTTATAGCTTCCAAAGGGGAGATCCCAAATGGTTCTGAGACAGACGGCATCACATAGACGCTGCTCATCTCTAACATTCTATTTACCTCTCCACCGGCAAGGAAACCTGTAAAGTGAAAACGATGTGATAGACCTGAGGCCGCAACCATACGTATTATGATAGGCATCATATCTCCATTGCCTGCCATAACAAAATGGACATCAGGAACACTATCTATTATTTTTTTTGCGACATCTACAAAATAGGTTGGTCCTTTCTGTTGTGTCACACGACCTAAGAACGTAACAATCTTACCATCAATGTTCTTATCAGCTCTTTTAGATTTTATATTGGCTCTTACAAGTCCGTTGTGTACAACTTCTATTTTAGAGGCTGGTTGTCCATATTTTTCTATTAAAATATTTTTTGTGAGTTGACTCACAGCGACGATCTTATCGGCGTGTGTCATGCCGTCAAGTTCTATTCTAAAAACATCGCTCGTCCCATCACCTCCACGATCAAAATCGGTTGCATGGACGTGTACCACAAGAGGTTTCCCCGATATGTATTTAGCTACTATACCTGCATTAAAAGTTAACCAGTCGTGTGCATGAATAACGTCATATTCGTCTTTATAGTCGAGTGCTACTTGACGTGCTACTTGCACATAGTTTGCGACATCTTCCATAAGACTTGACCCATAAGCACCTACAAATTTATATCTTTGGCTCCATTTGTCTGTTATTATATTTTCTACCTTTAGCTTTTGGCTCAGATATTCCATTGAGGAGATATATGGCAATATGGTTGAGTTTATGGTTATTAAATTTAGCCGTTGATAAACATCTTGATATTCTTGCGAGGTATTAAGCACGTCTACCTGGTCGGCACTAATAATCTTAGCATAGGTCTTGTCTTCGTTACCAGATGCTTTAGGCATAACGAAAATTATCTTGTTTCCATGTTCATTCAAACTTTTAGCTATCCCGTAACAGGCTGTTCCAAGTCCTCCAGAGATATTAGGGGGAAACTCCCAGCCAAACATTAATACTCTCATAACAATCTTTTTTTATTGTTCCTTTATCATATCGTCTATTCTTATTAGTGAAGCCACACTCCATGCTTGAGCTATTGTTCCGCAATCTTTGTGTGGCAAATCGCCGTCAAATATTTCCGATATGCTACCTAAGCCAACTTTCCATACCTCATCATCAAAGCCTTTTAATATGTCCGTTGCTCTTTTCTTATACTTCTCTCCATATAAATTAAATCCGCATTTTACAAAATGTTCTAATTGCCATACCCACACAGTGCCATTGTGATAAGCCAAGTCTCTTTGTCTTTGAGTACCAAAGCAATGAGGCTTATACATAGGGTTGTCTTTCGATAACGTTCTTAGTCCCATAGGTGTTAAAAGATGGCTTTTAACAGCCTTAAACACCTTTTCTTTCTCCTCTTTGTTGAGAGGCGAATACTCCAATGAACAAGCTATAATTTGGTTTGGACGCATAAAAGTGTTCTCTTCATGCTCGTTTACAAAATCATTCAGATAGCTTGTCGTGTCGTTGATAAAGGTATCTCTAAACCCTTTTTCTATCTTCGATGGCATATCGTGCCATTTTTTTATGAAAGAGGCTTTGTTGTGCTTCTCTGCTAAAGATAAGGTGTAGCATACGGCGTTATACCATAGTGCGTTTACCTCTACTTGATAGCCGTCACGTGCCGTAACGCCGCAGTTGTCAATCAAAGCGTCCATCCATGTCAATGCCTTACCTGGCACAGAGGCATATATCAACGAATTGTCTCTCATAGATATGCCTTTGTTATTTCCGTCTCTGTAAGCCGATAATATGTCGGTCATCACCTTGAAATATTTTTTAGTGATCTCTTCTGAAGAAGTGTGCTTTTCGAGTTCTTGTAATGTCCAGAAGAACCATAGTGAGGCATCAACAGTGTTATAGGCAGATCCCATGTTAACAAAGAGTCCGTCTTTCATCTTCGAGATCATGCTTGCGATAACTTTATGACACGAGGTTACATCTCCATTAGAAAGAGTTAAGCCGGGAAGAGAGATGAAACTATCACGTCCCCACGATCCAAACCATGGATAGCCAGCAATAACAGAAGTGTCATTTCCGTGATTTACCACAAACATAGAACTTCTTTTACGCAACACCTCTATTGGTGAATATCCTTCTATGGATTGAAGTTGTTTGTGTTTGTTAAATTTAGCTGCAAACCCCATATATTCTTCAAAAAGAAGAGATAAAGATACGTCAACGCTCTGTCCGCATTTCAGTGGTACAATGAAAGAACCTATTGAAAAGAGATCTTCTTGATAGTCATAGCCTCTTTCACGTTCGGTGTCATATTCTATGTTGTAATACCACTCTCTCTTTTCTTGAAATGAGAATTCTTGGTTAAATTGTATGTTTAACCATGGCATATCGTTATAGAGCCTAATACCTTTACCAAAGTTTATGTCATAGATGCTTGGATTTATGTCTTTATTGGCACGGAGCAGCCCATGTATTGAGCGATATGTCAGTAGAGGGTTTAACGATAATGTTACCTCTCCATTGCTTTTTATTACTGTATATCTGACAATAGTTTGTTGAGAGTCTTCAATGCAAAGCACCTCTTTGTGCAGCAGAGCATCGCCAACAGCATAAGTGGCAGACATAGACTTTCTATCTATATCTTTTATATAATCCTCCCCTTGAGGAAATAAGATGTTTGGATATTTGTGAATAGCCAAATCATATTTGTTATTGCCATATTCGACACTCTCATCTATGTTAGAGACTATTGTATATGGAACAAAATCGTTTTTCGCTTCTACGGAAGTAAATAATGAATGATATTTTCTTCTGTTATAGAAGCCGATAGATGTCGATACATATCCGCCAAATTTATTGGCGAATATATATTCACTATCTGACAAAAAATAAACGTTGTTAATATCCTTTTTCATTTTATTCTACTTAAGAAACTCTTTTTAATTTATTGAAATATTTTATATCCATTTTATAATGCCAAAATCCATACGGTATGCCATAAGTGGGTTTTTAGCAAATATCCTTATAGAGATGTCGAAAGAGCCGTTGTTGTCCAATTTAAATTCTTTGTGGAACACAGCGATATGGTCTTTCTCCTCTTTAAAGTCAAATTCTATGGTTCGGATGATGTCTACCTTGCCGTTTATTATCTGCCTTGCCATGACAACTTCAACACCTATGTCTTGAGGTTGTATAGCTCCCAGATCCATAATGACTTCTGTTTTGTAGGTGTCACCCTCTTTTATGCCTGCTTTAAAAATATCGTATTGAGTAACATTCAGCACTTTCACATTGTTCCATTCTCTGTGTACACGATCTTTCCACGCTGCAAGTTCTCGTGTTTTGGCAAAGTTATTGGCAACCATGAAGTTTTTACGATCGTGTAGCTTTTTGTAATATTTGTCCTCATAATCCTGCATCATACGCCCTGTGTTAAACTCAGATGCTATTTCGCAAATACATTTTTTCACCGATTGTACCCAGTCGATAGGAATGTTATTTTCGTTACGAGAGTAGTAAAGCGGTGCAATCTGCTCTTCGATAATGTTGTATATCATTTCTGAATCTACTTCGTTTTGGTGGCTGTGATCTTCAAATGTAGGTTTTTGAGGAAGCGACCATCCTGCGCCTTCTTTGTATCCTTCAACCCACCAACCATCAAGAACGCTAAAATGAAGAGTTCCGTTTATTGCAGCCTTTTCGCCCGATGTTCCAGAAGCCTCTAATGGTCTTTCTGGTGTGTTTAGCCATACGTCAACGCCACTAACAAGCTTTTTCGAAAGTCTCATATCATAGTTTTGCAAGAAGATGATTTTTCCTAAAAACTGTGGCATAGAGGCGATGCTGACTATCTTTTTTATCAGCTCTTGACCCGGAATATCATTTGGGTGAGCCTTCCCGGCAAACAATATCTGAACTGGACGTTCAGGGTTATTTACTATCTTAGCTAACCTGTCTAAGTTATCGAAAAGTAGCATCGGACGTTTATATGTGGCAAAACGACGAGCAAATCCGATTGTAAGAACATCTGTGCGTAAAGAGTCTTTAACTTGCACCAATTGGCGAGGAGAGTCAAACCTAAATTGCTGAGGGTCTGAAAGTCTTTTTTTGATTGTGCCAATTAGAGCTTGTTTTTGTGACAATCGAGCATTCCATATCTCTTTGTCATCAACTTTATATATGTTAGACCATTTTATCTTTTTATAGTTTCCGTCTTCAAAGCCATCACCATAAGCCTTACAATAAATCTCTTTGGTCTCTTTGGAAGCCCAAGTAGGGTAGTGAACTCCATTTGTCACATATCCTATGTGCATCTCAGATGGGAAATATCCCAACCATCGTTGTGATAATATCTCTTTGCTTACTTCTCCGTGAAGCATACTGACTCCGTTTATCTCTTGAGATAGGCTGCAAGCTAAGTAGCTCATAGAGAATTTCTCGTTATGGTCGTCTGGGTTTATCATCCCAAGCCCAAGAAATTGTCTCCACGATATGCCAAGTTCTTCAGGTATGTTAGAAAGATAGCTTCTTATCATCTCTTCGCTAAAAGCGTCATGCCCAGCAGGTACAGGAGTATGTGTGGTAAATAGAGATGAAGAATGAACAACTTCTTTTGCTTCATAGAAGTTAAGGTGATGATCGTTCATTATGTTTTTTATACGTTCTATACCTATAAAAGCAGCGTGTCCTTCGTTACAATGATATACATCGGCATCAATATCAAGCAAATCAAGGGCTTTCATGCCACCAAAGCCAAGCACTATCTCTTGTTCCAAACGATCGTTCCAATTGCCTCCATATAGTTGGTGTGTTATGTTGCGGTCTTCTTCTAAATTCCCTGTGTGGTCTGTGTCGAGAAGATATAATTTTGTCTTTCCAACTTCGCAAAGCCATATTTTTGCCTCGACGCTTCTTCCTGGAAAAGGAAGTGTCACCCCAAGCCAATTTCCATTTTTGTCACGAACTGGACTTATAGGAAGACGTTGGAAGTTTTCTGCTTCATAAAAAGCCTCTTGCGCTCCTGAAGCCGATATCTTTTGTGTGAAATATCCATATTTATACATTAGACCCACAGCGACCATATTTACGTTCTTGTCACTTGCCTCTTTTAGATAGTCTCCTGCTAAAATGCCAAGACCACCAGAATAGATCTTAAGGAAGTTTACCAATCCATATTCCATGCTGAAATATGCAATTTTGGGTGATTTCTTGTCGTAAGGTCTTTCTATATATGTCTTAAATTTGTTATAGAACGAGTCTAACATGGTGCAGAAATTGGCATCGTTTTCCAATTCCATAAATCGTGAATATTCTAAGTTGTGGAGTAGGGCAACAGGGTTTTTACCATATTTATCCCACTTCTCAGGGCTCATATATCTAAATAATTCGCTGCCTCCGGTGTTCCATGACCACCATAAATTTTTGGCTATTTTGTCTAATTTATTTAACTTTTCAGGCACATCACGTTCAATCATGATACGTCTCCATGTTGGTTTTAGTGTCGCTTCGATAAGCTCCGAAGGACTCTTTGTGGCGTGTGTAGCTATGTCGTATATCACACGCTTAGAGTCTTTTGCTATTGCTGTCGAATATAATCGCCAATAGTATATTATCAGTTTATCCCAAAGTAAATCATCTGTTATCTCAAGTGCATTTGCCGATAATAATTCATAGTTTTTAGAACTACATTTCATAACCCTTATTATCGCTTTGGTAACCTCTTCAACAACCGTTGCTCTGTTATTGTCGTTACGCTCAATTACATCAATAGAGGCATTGTCTGTGAAATGCTCTTTTACCCAAAGCCCAAACCCAGCCAAGCTTGTTGTTATTGTTGGGATCCCATATGCTATGCTCTCCATAGGGGTATATCCCCAAGGTTCATAATATGAAGCATATACCGTTTGTTGCATACCGATAAGCAACTCATAGTAACTCATATTAAAGAGCCCGTCATTTTCAGAAATATATGCAGGGACGAAAATTATCTGTACGTTACTTCTGTTGGATATAAGTTTGCTGTTTCTCACTGCTTGTACGATAGGATCGTTGTTCCAGTCGGATAGGTAGTGAGTTACGTTAGGGATCTCTTGTTCATATTTTGAGAAGTCACGCACTCCGTTGTTTCCTGCAGGAACAGTGATGTAAGCCAAAACCTCTCTTTTGTTACCCCCTTGTTCGGCGATCTCTTTTAAAGCATCTATAAATACATCTATTCCTTTATTGTAAAATTCATATCTGCCGCTTGTGCCTATTATAAAAGGCTCTGTTTCATATTTTCTGTTGAGACATTTCTCTGCTACTTCAATAAGTTTCCTTCTTGCCTTGCTTTGACGAGAGAGAAGGTCATTGCCACTCCATGTGAAGTCTTTGTTAAAGCCATTTGGAGTAACCATATCAACTGTTGCTCCGAGAAGATTTTCGCATTCTCGTTTTGTGACACCACTCACTGTAGCAAAGGCTGTACATTCGTGCGCTGAGATCTTCTCCATAGAATATTTTGCCTCTATGCCAAGATCTTTTGCTAATTTGTCACTGTCAAATTTGTCTATGTCGCTATATAGCTTATATCCGTTTCCCGCTAACGTACGTCCTATAATTGTTGCGTGTGTCGTAAATACGGTGACTATATTAGGTGCGTATTTTTTTAGATATAAAGCACCCGATGCTGTCATCCATTCGTGGAAATGAGCAACGACGGTTTCGTTATTATGAGTACGTGTTGCCGATAGTTTTTTTATAAAATAGCCTGTTGCATATCCGAAAAGCACAGGTTCTATATAGTCCCATTGACCACTTATAGAATCTATCTTGTAATCGTTCCATAGTTCAGATAGTATCTCGTCTTTTGTAGCGACAAGATGGCTAAAATCGACAAGTATTGTTATTGTTCCATCTGCAAGTTTCCAACGTCCAACACGTATTCGTATTCCATTTGCACGAGCATACTCCCTAAAATTGTTAAATTCTGGCAATTCATCAAAATCGGGTATCACGCCTCCTCTGTGTATGTCGGGACCAATGAGGATATAATTATCGCCAAGCTTTTTCTTTGCTAATCGAGCTTTGGTGATTATTACGGTGTTTATTCCTCCAACTTTGTTGCAGACCTCCCAACTTGTTTCAAAAAGATAGTTGGGATATATTATGTTTTCCATATAATTATGAATATTGTTATTTATGTCTTTATTTTTCCTAAAGTTACAAACTATTTATTAGTAAACCAAAAAAAATACCTTAAAATTGTGTTAAATTTAATTTCTTCAAATATCGTGCAGATAAATTGCATAAAAAGCAATATATTTGTCGTGGATTATTAAAGCGTTTATAAACTATGGGAGTTGTATCACGTATTAGATTAGGTTTCGCTGCTGTGGCATTGTTGCTTCTTATGGCAGGTGCTACCTCATATTTCGAGTTTTATCGTCTCAATCAGACCATAGAAGTCGTAACATCGGAGCGTAACCAAAGAAATAAGCTTACAGAAGAGCTTTTGTCGAACATATATAAACAGGCAAATGTTGTCTCTACATATATGTTAACAGATAGTTTATCTGCTTTTGAGGACGATTGTAAAATTAGAGTAGGTGAGATAACAAATACTTTAAACAAAATTGCTCAATACGAAAATCATAAAAAGGAACTTTCAGATGTTGAAAAGTCTCTTTCAGAATATCTAAGTGTCGTAGATGTCTCTTTTGTAGAAAAGATAATAGCTTTAGATGGTAAATATATGTGGTATAGTACATATCTCATGCCAGCACAACAAAAATTAGGTAGCAGCGTGTTGAGTTTCCTTAACGCTTCGCATAAAGATCTTACCTCAAATGCTTTAGGACAACTAAACAACATATATCGTTCGGACTTAAAGATCTTCATCACTCTTTTGGCTTGTATGTTTATCTTGTTTATGTTCTTCGCATTGATAAAAGTGTTTTACCTTAAACCTATCATAAACATCAAAAAAGGTCTTGAAGACTATTTAGACGGAGAGCGTGATTATGATGTAAAAGACTGTGGTGTGGACGAGGTAAAACAGATAAACATTTTAATAGAACAAATTATACAAAATAACGATAGCAAAGGAGACGATAATTAAATGAGAGTTTATGTGGTGACAAAATATATAGGTATGGTATTGCTTCTCAATGCCGTATTTATGTTAATATCCCTACTTGTGTCGATTGTAAATGGGGTAGATGGGGGCTTTTATCCTCTCTTAACCTCTTCTGTTATTGCTATTACCGTTGGGGCGTTCCCTTTTATCTTTGCACAAGAGAAGTATGACCTTAACAAACGAGAAAGTTATGCCATTGTTATAAGTGCTTCTGCCACATCTTGTATAATCGGAGCTTTGCCTTTTATGCTTTGGGGAAATGAGTTTACCGTTGTAAATTCATTCTTCGAGAGCGTCTCTGGCTATACGACCACAGGGTCTACAATCTTGAGTAACATTGAGGGTTTGCCCAAAAGTATGCTCTTTTGGCGTTCCTCGACACACCTTATCGGAGGTGCTGGAATAATCATCTTTGCCCTTGCTCTGTTTCCTATGATGAGCAAGTCGAGGGCTTCTCTTTCTAATGTGGAGTTGTCAGCCTTTGTGAAAGATAATTTCAAATATAAGGTTCAAAAGGCTGTTCAGATAATTTTATATGTCTATTTCACCCTTGTGATTGTCGAATCTATCCTTCTACACTTTGCTGGTATGACGTGGTTTGATGCTATAAATCACTCTTTCAGTACCATAGCAACAGGAGGTTTTAGTACTAAAAATACGGGGATCCTATATTATAACAGTGTGTGGATAGAGGTAATTCTAATGTTCTTTATGGCAATATCGGGAATTCATCTTGGCTTGCTATATTCGAGTGTCACAACGAAGAAGAACAATATTTTCCGTTCTGAGGTGTCACGCTTCTATATCTATACAATGGGTACAGCAATATTCCTTATGACTATTAATCTATGGACTACATATTCATACGATTTTCTCGATTCTTTGCGATATAGCTCGTTTCAAGTAATTTCAATTATGACAACAACGGGTTTTGCCAATGCCGATACCTCCCTATGGCCTGCCCTTGCGGTAATGGTAATCATATATATATCATTTAACGGTGGTTGTGCTGGTTCGACGGCAGGTGGTATACAATGTGACCGTATGCTTATAACCTACAAATCCCTTAAAGCACAGTTTTTGCAATTGCAACACCCTAACGCAATTGTGAAAATAAGACTTAGCAAAATAAATACAGATGAAAGTTTAATAAATTCAACGCTTATATTTGTTATATTTTTTATATTAGTAGTCCTTGCTGGCACGGTGTTATCAACAATACTGGGTGTCGATCCTTTGACAAGTTTTAGTGCTGCTTTGACTTCTGTAAGTAACATAGGTCCCGGATTTAACCTTGTAGGCTCGTTCAGCAACTACTCTATATTGCCAGATTCTGTGAAGATAATCGAGATTATCCTTATGCTTGCTGGTAGGCTTCAGTTATTTGGGTTGTTCCAGATATTTTTCCTTAATAGGTGGAGATAATTATTTAAATAGACTCTTAATAGTAATGAAAAAGTTTATAATCGCTTCAATAATATTTACGATGACCTCTGTGTGTGGCTTTTCACAAGGAGTTATAGGATATGAAAGAGATACTGCATACGTGAGGCTCAACAAAGAACTATCGTTCTTCACCTCAAAGCAAGACTCTTTGCAAAATGTGATTTCTGTCCTTAGAGATAGTGTAACGACAAACCCTAATGGCAAGTTAAAATATGCAAATACCATTTTGAATATAGAGTCTAAAGTGTTCGATTTCCAGAGTGTTATAGCTCTTATCACAACTCGCATAAATGGTATAAAACAAGATTACATTCTCAAATCTATTGAAAATGGGACTAACGATGGACTTGGGGTTAGCGTGTCTAAAAATAGTGCGCAATTTGTTAACGATTTTCTTCAGAAAAACCTTAGCGCAGAAGAGCTTAAAATTGTAAATGCAAATGCTAATATAGATAGTCTTGCTGCCGCATCTATAAGACGAATAAAAACAAACTATGTGCGTCTTAAGAATTTAGATTCTCTTTTGCGTAATACAGAAGATAAATCCCTTGCCGAAGGTCTTAAAAACGAAGCTGAGATAGTGTCTGTAGATATAGAAGACGATGAGGATGCTTTTAAGGGACACTGGAATAACCTATATGAAACGAAGCTATATGCCTATCGTCGCATCTTAGACATTCTCAATATCGAGCAATATATGCAATATGAGCTTGACAAAAAGGAGAAGGAGTTGCGTCGCCAAGCTGAAAATGAGGCTAAAAGCTTTATCGCTCCGACCCTAAATAACTATAATCGTCAGAAATTGTTTTTGCGTGAATATGAGCTTGTTATTGCAACTAAACAGGGTGATAATGCTTCTGTTGCGACGTTGCAAAGGATAATGACCTCCAAAGATACGTTAGGCATAGCTTTGAAAAAGATAGAGTTGCCAGAGTGGAAATATATAGACTATCGTCCTATCACATTCTCTACCCCATATAACTCTGTTGCTCAAATTCCGTATATGGAACTTCCGACAATGGGTAATCTGTTTGCCATACGTGTGTTTGTCATTGGCAATAAGATGAAGCAAATCTCAAGTTTGAAAAGTGCTTCTCCTGCTTCATATCTAATTAATGAGGGTGGAAAATATGAATATTATCTCGGTCTCTATAAAACTCAAAAAGAGGCGCAAGAAGGTGTGCGTGCCCTTAAGTCAAAAGGATTTAGCTCTCCTACTATAACAGAGTTTAAAGACGGAGGTAAAGTTGTGGGTAATACTATTGTGCCTCTTCATGTAAACGACTATTATTATTCTATTGAGCTCGATATGATAACTCCAGAGATCACCAAAATAGCAAAGAGTGTTGCTCCGGGAAATTCATTTGCCAAAGTGGGTAACAAATATATACTTGGCGTTTTTACAAAATATAGCGAGGTCGTTGAGGTCAAAAACGCACTTGGTAACACTGCCAAAATTGTAAAGGTAGAAAAGGAAAATAGCTTATAACCGATATAAAAACAGAGCCTGCTAAATAATGATTTAGCAGGCTCTGTTTTTTGTTTGTTTACATCAAACTTTTAAGTAATTTTCTCATAGATACTGTCTTCTCTATTATTTGAGGTAAGTCGGCAATGGCAACCCTTTCTTGGGTCATGTCGTCACGGTGACGTATAGTTACCATTTTATCTTCTAACGACTGGTGGTCTATTGTTATACATAGTGGAGTGCCTATTGCGTCTTGACGACGATAACGCTTTCCTATACTATCTTTCTCGTCATATTGATATGTGTAGTCGAATTTAAGATCTTCGACAATCTCTTTTGCAAGCTCTGGAAGTCCGTCTTTCTTTGTCAGTGGTAAAATAGCCACTTTTATAGGTGCTAAGGCAGGTGGAAATTTAAGAACTACACGCTCATCTTTTGCTCCTCCCTCTTTTGTGAGGTCTTCTTCTGTATACGAGGCAGACAAAATTTGAAGTACCATGCGGTCTACTCCTATCGATGTCTCAACAACATAAGGAACATAGCTTTCTGACGTTTCTGAGTCGAAATATTGCATCTTACGTCCAGAAAATTCTTGGTGACGAGATAGGTCAAAGTCGGTACGTGAGTGTATGCCTTCAACTTCTTTAAATCCAAATGGAAATTTATATTCTATGTCTGTTGCCGCATTTGCATAATGGGCAAGTTTTACGTGGTCGTGAAAACGATATGAAGTCTCGCCAAATCCAAGACTTTGGTGCCATTTCATGCGAAATGTCTTCCAATAATTGTACCATTTCATCTCTTCGCCTGGACGTACAAAAAACTGCATTTCCATTTGTTCAAATTCACGCATACGGAATATAAACTGACGTGCCACAATCTCGTTACGAAAAGCTTTTCCTATTTGTGCGATACCAAAAGGCAGCTTCATACGACCAGTCTTTTGGACGTTTAGGAAATTTACAAATATGCCTTGTGCCGTCTCTGGACGTAGATATATCGTGTTTGCCCCATCGGCAAGAGAGCCTATCTTAGTCTCGAACATAAGATTGAATTGTCGTACCTCAGTCCAGTTTCTTGTTCCGGAAATAGGACATACAATCTCGCATTCTTCGATTATGTTTTTCACCTCAACAAGGTTATTGGCATTTAGAGCCTCTGCCATGCGAGCGTTTATTGTCTCTACTTTTTGGGCTATTTCTAATACACGAGGGTTTGTCTTGGCAAACATATCTTTGTCAAAGCTCTCGCCAAAACGTTTTGCCGCTTTAGTAATTTCTTTCTCTATCTTCTCGTTTTGTTTATCAGCCCATTCCTCTATCAAAATATCAGCACGGTATCTCTTTTTAGACTCTTTGTTGTCTATAAGAGGGTCGTTAAAGGCTCCTACGTGTCCAGATGCCTCCCATATGCGAGGGTGCATAAATATTGCCGAATCTATGCCTACTATGTTGTCATGTAGCTTAGTCATAGACTCCCACCAATATTTCTTAACGTTATTTTTAAGTTCTACTCCGAGTTGACCATAGTCGTACACAGCAGCCAAACCGTCATATATATCACTTGATGGAAATATAAATCCATACTCTTTTGAGTGTGCAATAAGTTTTTTGAATAACTCCTCTTGTGTCATTTTTTATTAAATTTTTTACAAAGATAAAAAAAGAAACATTACCTTAGCAAAAAATTTGTGTATGGGACGTATTTTAGCTATTGATTATGGTAAAAAAAGGGTGGGTATCGCCGTAACAGACCCTCTCAAAATTATAGCTAATGGCTTGACTACCGTACCAACACCGCAATTGATGAGCTTTTTAAACGATTATTTCGCTAAAAACGAAGTAGAACTTGTTGTTGTTGGTCTTCCACGTCAAGACAATAATGAATATTCAGAGTCGTTTAAATATATAAAACCATTTGTAGATAGGTTAAAAAAGGTTATATCTATACCTATAATATATCATGATGAACGATATACTTCCGTATTAGCACATAGGGCTATGATAGAGGGTGGTCTTAAGAAGAGTGATCGACAAGATAAATCGCTTGTTGATATGGTTAGTGCTACAATTATATTACAATCATATATGTCTTCGCAGGCATATATGGAAAATAACATGAATAATATTTAAAAAATAAATTATGGTTTATCCTATATATGTTTATGATTCTGCTGTCTTAAAGAAGATAGCAGGGACAATAGAAAAAGATTATCAAGATCTTGAACAGTTTATTAAAGATATGTTTGAGACTATGTATGCCAGTGATGGTGTGGGTCTGGCTGCTCCGCAGGTGGGTAAGAGTATAAGGCTGTTTGTGATAGATACAAATCCTTTTATGGATGAAGGCAAGGAAGGTATTGTCAAGGTGTTTATAAACGCTGAAATTATAGAGCGTTTTGGGGAGGAGGAATATTTTAATGAGGGATGCCTTAGTGTTCCCGGAATTAATGAAGATGTGTTGCGTTACAACAAGATACGTATCAAATATTTAGATGAGAATTTTGTTGCTCACGAAGAAGTGTTCGACGATGTTGCAGCACGTGTCATACAACATGAGTACGACCACCTTGAGGGAATGCTCTTTATCGAACACGTATCACCATTACGTAAAAGACTTCTAAAATCAAAACTTATGAAAATGGCAAAAGGCGATTTTACGGCACGATTTGCTTGCAAACAAGTCAAATAAATTTGTTTTATGGTATGTTGAAAGGCTCACATTATTGTGAGCCTTTACTTTTTTTTATCAGTTTTGTTATTAAAATGTAGATTTTTATTATAGCCTCTAAAGCTGTGTGAATAACGATTTGTAAAATTAATGATAAAAATAATTATTGTTTTTATTTGTTAATAAGAATAATGTTAATACATTTGTAGTATAAATACGTAAAAATCACGTGTGTTAAACTATAATTAAAAATTATGAAAAAACAATTACTTTTTACCGCTGTCTTTGCTATGCTTCTTTTGGGTTGTAGTGAGAGTGTTGAGACAGATAGTAAAACAGATGAGCCTATTATTGAGCCTATCGCTAATGCTATCCGTTTTGATGGAGGCGTTGAACAAACAAAAGCCACCATGAACGGTGATTACACATTTAATTGGGAAGTGGGAGATAGGCTTGCTATCTACGCCGAAACAGGAGGTGCGGTTTATGCTGACAGGAAAGACTATTCTATAACAACAGCTGCTGCGACAAGTCCTTTCGAACCATCAAGTATTAATGATGCTATTGCATGGAGTGGCAAAGCAGAGCATACTTTCTATGCGTTCTACCCTTATAATAGTTACGAGCCAAATCCTAAAGAAGCTCAATTTAGAGTTGATGATCTGGCACAGGTTCAAAATGGAGCAAACTCTTCGGCTCACTTATCTAAACTTGCTATAATGGTGGCAACGCCGGTTAAAGTTATGCCTACAGCCGACAAGGTAGAGCAAACTGTTAACTTAAAGTTTAACCAAATAATGTCGTTTTTAGAATTCCGTTGTACCGCTACTACTGAAGATCCTACTGTTACAGTGTCTTCAATCATGGTAAAATCGGATCAAGACAATATTATGTGTGCATGGGGAATGAAAGTTGATATTACAGATCCTGCATTCCCAATTAATACATCTCATTGGGGCGTGAAAGAACAAATAATCCTTACTATTACAGGAGGACTTCCTGTTACTAAAGCTGTTCAAAAGGCATATGCTATGGTTCTTCCATATGATCATAGTGCTGGTACTTTGACTTTTATAGTAAATTATAGCAATGGAACAAAACAGATAATTACAAAACCGGGTGTCAATTTAGGTCGTGCTAAAATTAGACCAGTAAACTTAAATCTTGTTGTCCCTGTTATAAAACCAGAGCTTATATTAAACGTCGCTTCAGGTCAAACAATTGCCCAAGCTATTACAGCATCTGGTACAACAGAAGCCGACATAACAAAGATTGTCTATAACTCATCGTTTACAGGCCTTACAGAGATCCCAGAAGAAGACAAAACGGCTATAAATGCTCTTGGCTCTAAAAGTTTAATAGAAATGGAATTTCCAAATATAACATCTATTGCTTGGGGGGCAGTGACTAATAATAATGGTCTTATGAAGAAATGGTCGTTCCCTGCTCTTACTACTATTGGTGATTACACTTTTGTTTCGAATACATTCCTTGTTGAGGTGGATTTAGGGTTAGTTACCGATTTCTCAAAAAGCTGGTCTGTATTTATCGACTGTCCAGATCTTAAGAAAGTAACTTTAAGGGCTGCCACTGCAATAACATTATATGGAGACGCATGGAGTTCTACATTCGGAGCTGATCCTTCAACGATAGATCTTGTTCTTAATGCTGACGGTGTTGAATTTAAAACTATTGTTGATAATACATGGAAAGGCTCTACCTTTAAGAGCATAACAGGCGTGAAATTTTAAAAATTAAAGATAAGAATAAAGATATATATATCTGACAATTGAAATGCTTG
>JAVVUK010000007.1:0-32556 GCA_036653215.1 Rikenellaceae bacterium | reverse complement strand
TATCAATATGATATTGAGTGCTATTGTAGACAAAGAATATGGTGTTATAAAGAGTTTTGACAACATAAATGCTGTTGGTCATCGTGTAGCACATGGTGGCGAATATTTCACACAAAGTGTTATTGTAGACAGCGACACTAAATCGAAAATCGAAAATTGCTTTGAGTTAGCACCTCTTCACAACCCTGCAAACTTTAAAGGGATTTTAGCTATCGAGGCTTTAATGCCTAAAGTACCTCAAGTTGCAGTATTCGACACCTCATTCCACCAAACAATACCTGCTGAAAACTTCCTTTACGCAATTCCTTATAGATATTATACAGAGATGAAAATTCGTAAATACGGATTTCACGGGACAAGTCACAAATTTGTAGCTCAAAAGGCTTGCGATATGTTAGGTCTTGACATCAATAACTCTAAGCTTATAACTTGTCACATCGGAAACGGAGCATCGGTGACAGCCGTATTAAACGGAAAGAGCATAGATACATCTATGGGTTTCACACCTGTTGATGGTCTTGTTATGGGAACTCGTTGTGGTGCTATTGATCCCGGCGTTCTTCTTTACATTGCCGATAAGAAAAACATGAGCACCAAAGAGATTTCTAACCTCATAAACAAAGAATCTGGAATGATGGGTCTTTCTGGAGTATCAAGCGACATGAGAGACATCCATAGTGCTATCGAAGAAGGAAACACAAGAACAAAAACAGCCCTTAAAGTATTTAACAATCGTATTGTACATTATGTAGGAGCTTATGCTGCACTTATGAATGGTGTCGATGCTATCGTATTTACAGGAGGCATTGGCGAGAATGACGAATTTGTTAGAGAAGGTGTCTGCAAACAACTTGAGTTCTTAGGTCTTAAGTTCAACTATGAACTTAACCACAAGTTACGTGGTAAAGACATGATCCTTTCAAAAGAAGGTTCAAAGCTAAAAGCTGTTATAGCAACTACCGATGAGGAGCTTGTTATAGCCACAGATACGTACAACCTATTAAAAAAATAATTATGACAAACACACAATTCCCTGCCGGCGTATTGACTGGAGCAAAGGTGCAAGAGCTTTTTGCTTTTGCTAAAGAAAAAGGATTTGCCATTCCTGCGGTTAACGTAACAGGAACAGATTCTGTAAATGCAGTGTTAGAAACAGCACGTGATATGAAGTCTCCTGTAATCATCCAACTTTCTAACGGAGGAGCATCTTTCTTTGCTGGCAAAGGATTATCTAACGAAAACCAAATGTCTGCAATATTAGGTGGTATAGCTGCTGCACGTCACATACACACCGTTGCTTCAAGCTATGGCATTCCTGTAATCCTTCATACTGACCATGCTGCCAAAAAGCTACTTCCTTGGATAGATGGTCTTCTTGACGCTGGAGAAAAAGAATTCGCCGCTACTGGATGCCCTCTTTTCAGTTCTCATATGCTCGACCTTTCTGAAGAGCCTTTAGTTGAGAACATAGAGATATGCAAAAAATATCTTGCAAGAATGAGTAAGATTGGAATGACACTGGAGATAGAACTTGGCATCACAGGTGGTGAAGAAGACGGAGTTGACAACAGCGAAGCTGAAGAATCAAGACTTTACACTAAACCTGAAGAAGTATGTTACGCTTATGAAGAACTTAGCAAAATAAGTTCTAACTTCACAATCGCAGCTTCTTTTGGTAACGTACACGGAGTTTACAAACCAGGTAACGTTGTTCTAAGCCCAGAGATACTTGAAGCTTCACAAAAATACATCTCTAAAAAGCTACATACAAAAAGCGACAAACCAGTAGACTTTGTGTTCCACGGTGGTTCAGGCTCGGAACTTGAAAAGATACGTGCCGCTATTTCTTATGGCGTTATTAAGATGAACATAGACACAGATATACAATGGGCATTTTGGGACGGTGTTCGCAAATACTACATCGCAAATGAGGCATATCTTCAAGGACAACTTGGCAACCCAGAGGGAAGTGACAAGCCTAACAAGAAATATTATGACCCACGTGTATGGTTACGTAAAGGCGAAAGTTCTATTATCGAACGTCTAAAAATATCTTTCCACGACCTTAAATGTGTAGACATACTTAAATAAAACACTAAGTTATATATTTGAAGAAGCATAATAACCCTTTAATTTGAGGGTTATTATGCTTTTTTATTGATAAAAATATCTATCTTTGTACTCGTTATAAGGCTTTTTTTATGAGCGTTATGGCAACAAATAGTGCTAAGCACTTAATTTTAAAACATTATGAGTAATATAGTTGCAATAGTCGGTCGTCCTAACGTTGGTAAAAGCACGCTTTTTAACCGTCTTGTCGGTATGAGACAAGCAATAGTAAATGAAATAGCAGGAACAACACGAGACAGACACTATGGTAAATGTGAATGGAACGGAGTTGAGTTTTCTGTAATAGATACTGGGGGTTATACTATAAATTCGGACGATGAGTTTGAGGCTGAGATCCGCAAACAAGTAGTCCTTGCCATAGAAGAGGCAGATTCTATCGTAATGATGGTAGATGTCACAACTGGTGTTACAGACCTCGACCAGATGATGGCAAAATTATTACACCGTTCTTCAAAGAAGGTAATCCTTGCCGTTAACAAAGTAGATAACAACGAACGTATATATGAGTCTCACGAATTTCACAGACTCGGACTTGGTGATCCTATATGTCTATGCTCACTTAGCGGAAGTGGCACCGGAGAAGTATTAGATGCTATTGTGAAGAGTTTTCCTAAAGACAACGATAACACAAGCACCTCAGATGCACTTGCCATAGACGAAAGCTTACCAAAGATAACTATCGTCGGTCGTCCTAATGTCGGAAAATCGTCTATCACAAACGCTCTTCTTGGCGAAGAACGCACAATAGTAACTCCTATTGCAGGAACTACACGAGACTCTATCATAAACCGTTATAACAAATTCGGCTTTGACTTTTACCTTATAGACACTGCTGGTCTTCGTAAAAAGACTAAGGTAGAAGAAGATTTAGAGTTTTATTCTGTTCTTCGTTCTATCCGCTCAATTGAATATTCGGACGTTTGTGTTCTTATGTTAGATGCACAAAACGGAATAGAATCGCAAGACATGAACATATTCCAACTTATTGTGAAAAACAAAAAGGGATGTGTGATTGTGATCAACAAATGGGACTTGATAGAAAAAGAGACAAACACCATGAAAGAGATGACAGAAGAGTTACGTCGTAAGCTCGCTCCTTTTAGTGATGTCCCTATTATCTTCACCTCTGTGACAAACAAACTTCGTATCTTTGATGTCCTTAAAGAGGCTATCCGAGTTTCTGAAAACAGAAAACGTAACATCCCTACTTCTCAACTTAACGACTATCTGTTACCTATAATTCAGACTACCCCACCACCTGCAAGTAAGGGAAAATATATAAAAATAAAATTTGTGACTCAGCTTCCTACACAAACGCCACAATTTGCTTTTTTTGTGAACCACCCTCAATATGTGAAAGACCACTATCGTCGTTTCCTTGAAAACAAGATGCGTGAGAAATGGGAATTTGACGGTGTGCCTATCCAAATACATTTCCGTCAAAAATAAACTACATTTAGTAATATGAGACTATTTTCTTCTTTATTTCTAATATTGCTCTCTCTAAATTCTTTTGCTCAAGACATATCTTTTAAGGAGTGGCAGCAAGAGGGGGCAACCTCAAAAGGTTTAGAACAATCACGCTCTATATGCAGGAGTTTTGACAATAGAGACGAAGCACTTGCAAATGGTGAAGGACGCTTCTATATCCCTTTATCTAAAGGGTGGAGCGTTTTTCAAAAAGCCAAAAATGTAGATGGCAGCATAGTGAGTAATACTTTTTTTATCCCCAAAACATGGGTCGGCAGAGATATATTTTTACACGTTGGCAAAGGAGAACAAAGCTACTACATATCTGTCAATGGAAATGTCGTTGGATATGTTGAAAACGGTAAAGATATAGCTCAATTTAACGTCGAGAGATCGTTACACCTTGACGGGGATAACACCATCGATATACTTTACATAAACGCATCCAAAGGCTCTCTCCTTGAGGCAAAGAGCAAAGGAAATTCTTTAAATAACGATATATATCTCTTTGCTCAACCGAAAGTACACATTCAAGATTTTTTTATCGATGCCTCTCTTAGCGAAGACCTCTCTTCGGGGCTCTTAGAGATAGACATAGCCGTCAAAAACGGCTATAACGTTACATCACAAACAAACGTGGGTTACGACATCGTAAATAGTGAGGGAGAGATAATTACATACAACAACCGAGACATGATAATAGACGCTATGAGTGTTGACACCCTACATCTTAGCCGAATAGTTAAAGATGTACATAGCTGGAGCAGCGAACATCCATATCTATATACTATCATTTTTAGAGTGAAACACGAAGGACGTATGGTCGAATATATACCTTTTAAAATCGGATTTAGAAACGTATCTATAAAAGACAATGTCATAACTATAAACGGCACAAAGAGTTTCCTAAAAGGACACGTAACTCCAAACCCTGATATACTCACCAAAGAACGTGTCAAAGCCTTAAAGGCAAAAGGTGTAAATGCAATTTCATATAGTGCACAACCCAAAAGCAACAACATATATACGCTTTGTGATGCTATGGGATTGATGCTCATTGAAGAAGCAAACATCTCGTCACCAACTGGAACCACAGAAAGAAAAATAGGAGGCACAACAGCCAACGCTCCTCAATATAACAAAGCATATATAGAACGTATTCAACGTCGCTATTTACAAACAAGAAACTATCCATCGATAATAATCTGGTCACTCGGAGATAACGTCGGAAATGGCTTTAATATGTATCGTGCATATCTTAAGATGAAGGAGTTAGATCCTTACCGTGCCATCCTTAATAAAGGAGGAAACGGAGAATGGAACAGCGACATGACAACAGAAAAGAGAGATCATGACGTGAGGCCTGTAATTTCGTTCAGCAAAAAGGAGAAAGGCACAATTGGACAATTTTTAGAAAATACATATTAATGGAAAAGACAACAAAATACACATTAGTAAATGTAGCCACAGGACGAGAATTTGAAGACAGTGGGTGGTTATTAGAGGATAAAGAGAGTAATGAAAACACTCTCGTAAGGACAAAATATGCTAAAAAGCAAATCTCCGTTGGCGACATGGAAATGGGAATTTACCGTTTTGCCGATTGGCTTCCTATAAATCACACCTTAAAAGGCTCTGCTGCCCCAGTAACATATAAGAGCAAAGCCCTTGCCGAGCATTTAGGCTTAAAAAATCTATATATCACTTTTAGTGGCTACTACCCGGAAATTGGTGCTGCCATGAAGACTTGTTCTTTTAAGGAAACTGAAGCATATAGCGTATGTGGAAGACTTCCAAAAGGAGAAAAGAGAAGTTTAGTCGTTGCCTCAGCTGGTAATACAGCACGTGCTTTTGCTAAGGTGTGTTCACAAAATAACATTTCTCTTATTCTTTGTGTCCCTGAGGATAACAAAAACGCACTTTGGTTTGATGAACCTATAAACGATTGTGTTAAGCTATATACCACAGAAAAGGGATCTGACTATTTCGATGCTATAAACTTAAGCAACATAATTGCTGAAGACGAGGCTTTCCTACCTGAAGGAGGAGCTAAAAACGTGGCTCGACGAGACGGCATGGCAACCACGATGCTCTCGGCAACTAATTTCATTGGAGAGATACCTCAATATTATTTTCAAGCTATCGGCAGCGGCACAGGAGCTATTGCCGCATGGGAGGCTAATATACGTCTTTTGGAAGATGGACGTTTCGGGAATAGAAAGACAAAAATGATACTTTCACAAAATGCACCTTTCCTACCGATGTACAACGCTTGGAAAGCCGCATCAAGAGCTATGTTGCACTATGACGACGACCAAGCACGCAAAGATGTTGAGATCATAGAGGCTAAAGTATTATCTAACCGCAAACCTCCATATCCTATTATTGGAGGAGTCTTCGACGCTTTGTGTGACTGCAAAGGCGACATAGTAGCTATCCAAAATGAGTCGGCAGCTAAGGCAGGTCGTCTCTTTGAAAAGCTTGAGGGCATAGACATACACCCTGCTGCTGCTGTGGCTGTGGAGTCTCTTATCAAATCTGTTGAAAAAGGTGATGTAGAGAAAGATGCTATCATCATGATAAACATCACAGGAGGCGGAGAAAAAAGGTTTATGAGCGAGAAGAAAGTGAGTTACCTAAAACCAAATTATGTATTTAAAAAAGACGCTACAAAAGAAGAAATTCTAAAGATTGTCAAAGGGTGTTAAATGCCTTTTAGAGATATTACAATAAAAAAATGAGTTACGTAGATTTACGTAACTCATTTTTTATATATTAAGATTTATTATTTCGTTGTCTTTGCTTGCTCGGCAGCATATTCTTTATTTAATCCGTCGACAACCTCATTTGTAATGTCTAAAGCAGGGTCTCCAGCAATAACAACACTCGTCATAGCATTTGTGTTTAGGATAAGAGAATATTTCTTAGCATTGTTGAACTTAGTTATATATTCCTTAACCGCAAAACTCACCTTGTTCATAAGCACACCTTGCTCTTCTTGAAGTGTGGCTTCCATATTACGACCATAATTCATCAAAGACTGCTCCTCACCCTTAAGTTTTTCTTCAATAGTCATAGCTTCGGTACGTGTGACAAGCCCCTTATTCATTTTATTTTGGTAGTCCGCAACTTTAGATTGAAAAGCACGTTGTTTTAATTGAAACTGTTTTTGAGACTTTTCAGCCTTGATGTTAAAAGTTGTAGTAAGCTCACTCGCCATTTTATATTTTGATATTAAGCTGTCTGTATTCACATATGCTATACCAGAATATTGCTGAGAGCTATCTCTTGCAATTGAAGTTACTGATTTTGAAGTCGTTGCATCGGCATTTCCATTAGGTTTACATCCCACAAAAGCAACAAATAGTACAATAGGCAAAGCTTTAAAAATTCTCATCTTAAATAAATTTACAGTTTTATATGACAAAAGTAGTGAAGTTTTTTTTATAATCATTATATTTGTAGAATATTTTAGAACGGTGTTTAATATTATTCATTAATAAACGACAGATGTACGATTATCTAAAAGGACAAGTCACGGAACTAACCCCAACATATGCTGTTGTTGAATGTGGGGGCGTGGGTTATCTCCTTATGATTTCGCTACAAACTTTTAGTGAGTTAGAACAACAAAACATAGTTACAATATATACACACCTATATAACATCCCAAACGACCTACCGGTCATGTATGGATTTAGCACCAAAGCTGAACGTCAAGTATTCAGATTACTAATCGGTGTTTCGGGCGTGGGTGGTAACACCGCACGCACAATCTTATCAACATTCAACATTCAAGAACTAAAACACATAATCACCTCTCGTGATGCCGTGCGCCTAAAAAGCGTAAAAGGACTTGGCGTGAAGACAAGTGAAAAAGTGATAATTGAACTTATAGACAAAATAATAAATATAGAAACAGGAGGATCTCAATCAGAAAATATGGATATGGGGCTTGCCATAGAAGCTATTTCTGCGCTTCAGATGCTCGGTTTCAACAAAGCAGCCTCTGAAAAGGTTGTAAGAAATGTAATGTCCTCTAATCCAGGAAGTACAATAGAAAACATAATCAAATTATCGTTAAAGATGATGTAGCGTTACTCATTTTTATCTATATTTGCACAACAAAACCTAACTTTAACTTATGGACAACATCTATCTGTTTATCTTAATTATCTTGGCAATACTCGCAATGACAGACCTTGTAGTCGGCGTTTCGAATGATGCTGTAAATTTCCTCAATTCTGCAATCGGCTCTAAAGTAGCACCCAAGGTTGTCATCATGATAATCGCATCTGTGGGTATCCTTGTCGGATGTATAACCTCAAATGGGATGATGGATATCGCCCAAAACGGTATCTTTAACCCCAGTCTCTTCTCATACCAAAATGTGATGTTCCTCTTTTTGGCTGTCATGTTCGGAGATATCATCCTGCTCGACCTATTTAACTCTTTCGGGATGCCCACCTCCACAACCGTATCCTTAATATTCGGACTTTTAGGAGCTTCAGTAGCCGTTGCGTTATCTGTCCTTTGGGATACTGAAAGCGCTGGAAACATTGCCGATTACATAAACACAAGCAAAGCCCTAACTATCATTTCCGGCATATTGATGTCAGTGGTCATAGCATTCATCTGTGGCTGTGTGATTATGTACTTCACACGTATGATTTTCACCTTCGACTACAAACCTACATTCAAAAAATATGGAGCTCTATGGTGCGGTTTTGCCCTTACAGCGATAACCTATTTCACAGTCGTTAAAGGTTTTGAGTCGTCTAACGTAGAGGGTATAAGAATTGTTATAGATTATATATACGCCAATTTCTGGTTTTCTTTAGGTATTATAATGGTTGTATGGACTCTTCTAATGTGGTTCATGCAAATAGCATATAAGGTAAACATCTTAAAGATAACTATTCTGTCAGGCACATTTGCCCTTGCCCTTGCCTTTGCAGGAAACGACCTTGTAAACTTTATCGGGGTATTCGTTGCAGGCTTTGACGCTTACCACATAGCGGACGGCGATTCTTTACATAAAATGGTTGAGATGTCTGCCCAATATAAGGCTGTCAACGGAAGTGCAATAGGAATAAACAATATTTGGGTATTGCTTGGCGCAGGATTGATAATGGTAATCACTCTTTTCACCTCTAAAAAGACAGACAAAGTATCTAAAACAGAAGTTAACCTTGCTCGCCAAGGCGACGGAGACGAGCGTTTCGACTCTACACAACTATCTCGTATAATTGTACGTATATCAATGGCTTTTAACAAAAACATAGGATATATAACACCACAAAGGTATCGCAAATTTGTAGAACGTCGTTTTGCTCCATTTAATGGATATGACGAAGGCAGCGTTGCTTCTTTCGACCCTATTCGTGCAACCGTTAACCTTACAGTAGCAGCAATTCTAATATCTTTTGCAACATCCTTTAAATTGCCTCTTTCTACAACATACGTAACTTTCATGGTTGCTATGGGTACTTCTCTATCCGACAAGGCTTGGGGACGTGAGAGTGCTGTTTACAGGGTAACAGGCGTATTAACGGTAATCACAGGTTGGTTCTTAACAGCCTTTCTTGCCTTTACTGTGGCTTTTCTTATAGGTCTCTTTATAATGTATCTTGAGACTGTGGCAATTGCAATAATGATTGTTATTTGCGTATTATTGATAATTCAAAGTGGCATCGCAACTCGTAAAGACATAAAGAAAGAAAATGAAAAAGAGAGTGTAGCAGAAGTAAAACAAGGGACAGAAGAGGTTATTCAACAATGTGCTGAAGAGATATGTAACACCCTTAAAGAGATACAAGACGTATATACTCAAACGTTAAAAGGACTCTTCCGTGAAGACAGGAAGCTACTTAAACAAATGGTGAAAGAGTCTAACGAGCTATATCAACAAGCTCATGACAGGAAATATGCCGTTTACACAATGCTACATACCCTAAACGAAAATTACGTGAAGACAGGTCACTATTATGTTCAAGTTGTAGACTACGTAAATGAAGTTACCAAAGCTCTTGTCCACATAACAAGCCCAAGTTTTGAGCATATAGACAACAACCATCAAGGCTTTACCAAAGATCAGATACGTGACTTACGTAACATCGAAACTAAAGTCAATAAGATATTCTTAACAACGACTCACATATTAAAGAATAACGACTGGGACAAGATTGATGAGGCAATGTTGCTTCGTGATAGCATATTTGAGGATTTTGCTGAGATAACAAAAAATCAAATTCATCGTATAAAAGAGGGAGAGACATCAACACGATCAAGTATGCTCTATCTCGATATTTTAGGCGAAACAAAAGCTATGGTTTTACACACAAGAAACCTACTTAAGTCACAGAAGTATTTTGTGACCAACAACGCATCGGAAGAAGGGACCATATAGGGCTTCTTTGTTATTTGCATTATTTAATAATTTAATAAAGATAATATGAAATTACTTGAAGGAAAAGTCGCCATCGTAACAGGTGGTGCAAGAGGTATCGGCAAAGCGATCTGCGTTTGCTTTGCAAAAGAAGGAGCTAACATCGCCTTCTCTGATATGGCACGTAACGAGCACTTTGAAAATACTGAGAAAGAACTTCAAAGCTATGGCGTGACAGCAAAAGGATATGTCTCTGACGCAAGTGACTGCAATGCTTCAGCTGAATTTGTAAAAGAGGTTGCCAATGACTTCGGAAGGATTGATATTCTTGTAAATAACGCCGGTATTACACGTGATTCTTTACTTATGCGCATGAGTGAGGAGCAATGGGATTTAGTCCTTAAAATCAACTTAAAATCGGTATTCAACCTAACTAAAGCGGTACAAACATATATGATCAAACAACGTTGTGGTTCTATCATCAACATGAGTTCTGTTGTCGGAGTATCAGGCAACGCTGGTCAATGCAACTACTCTGCCTCAAAAGCAGGTATCATAGGTTTCACAAAATCTATCGCTGCGGAGCTTGGCTCTCGTAACGTACGTTCAAATGCTATCGCTCCAGGCTTTATCATAACAGATATGACAGGGCAACTTAGCGAAGAAGTTCGTAAAGAATGGGCTAACAAGATACCTCTACGTCGTGGTGGTACTCCTGAAGATGTGGCTAACATTGCGCTATTCCTTGCTTCAGACTTATCTTCTTATGTCAGCGGACAAGTGATCCACGTATGTGGCGGTATGAATATGTAACAACATACTAAACACTAAATAAACAAGGTGACCTAATTAGTTTAGGTCACCTTGTTTTATTTGTATCTTAAGATAGAAGTCTCTATAAGTAAGCCTTTACTTACGACATTCTCTATGGTTGCCGAGATCTTATAATACATATTTCTTGTGATGCTAAGATCTTTTAGACTAAGACTTGATAGGGAAACGGGATTTGCTCCATACAGTTTTCCGGTACCATCACCTAACACTATAACATAAGTCAATTTCTGAGACTGAATATTATTTATATTACCTACAATCTCAAGATATGAATAGTTCGTGGCAACGCTAATGATATTTTCCGGCATATAAAATATTAGACCACCTTGTTTTGTAGACAACCCTATATTATCACATATCACATTACCACTTGAGGCAGTGAGAGGAATTGTTTGCCCATTAAAATAGCCCACACCTCCATTATTTATTTGAGGCACTACAAAAGAAGTTACAGGTAGCTTTTTTAGCGTCACCGATTGTAATGTTATGTTGGCGCCCAGAGAAGCAAAGTTACAAGTCAAATCGAGTTTTATCTTAGCCACAGTGCGCTCCATCTCAACAGTAAAATCGTGCTGGGCTGTGGATATATACTTAACAACATCGGCATACATAACAAATGGAGGAGCAAGAGATGCTTTTTCCGGTGAAATAATAGTTTTATCTTTCAACTCATCAAAGGAAGTTATCTTCTGCAAATTCCAATTAGTCTGTTCATTAGCAAATAGGAACATTCTAACATATCCCTCACTAACTCGCAACTCAAATGGCAGATTAGAGGTATGCTGTTCGTTTACAATAACATTACTTACATTTCCATTAGCATCGCTTTTGAAAACAATAAGACGCAACGTGTTAATGACATCTTCACTCGAAGTTCCTTGTTCGGTGACAGCCTTTACAGCCACATCTACAAGTCCCCTATTTGACATTGGGGACTCTTTATCTTTGCCACAACCAACAATAAGCAATATGCAGGTCAGAAGCATAAATAACAACTTTGAATATATTCGTGTCATCATAACATTATGGGTATTATATTAGTTATTTCCCAACCGTTTATCCATATCACAACATTAAGATCATTATCTATCTTTAAATCTATATTAAACTCTTCTTCACGATCTAAATCTTGTTGACTACGATAGGATGGATGTTTCATAATATATGGCAGTAGATCGAAGTTATAATATACAACGCCATTTTTCATATTCACAACTGAAAGGATCATCTTATAACTCGGCATAAGACGCATCACCTTTATTGAAGTTGTAGCGACATCTCCTTTAATGTTGATTGTGGTAGGTTTATATTTCACATCTCCCACACTCTCATCAATCGTGTTATCATGACCATAACGTCCATTACTACCTATACAGTAGATATCTAAAGGGACATCTGTATCTTGAGTAATATGGCTCACACCTGTTATAGATATATTTAACTTATGAATGTTATTTATCAAAGCTATTGAAGAGTATGTCTTTTTATCTACAAATGTCTTTATAGGCGTTGCAAGTCCATAATATAAATCTACTGGCTCATAAGCTATTGCGTCATCACTCTCTAAATAAGATTGTATTGATAATCTGAAATCCGAAAGCTTAGTAATTCCTTTACGTAAGCCATCTTGAACAGTGCCTACCATATCTACACGCTCACCAAAATGATACCATTCAGGATTACCACCCCAAGAGACAATGGTATAATCACCTGCCGGTAATTTTAACTTTATAGGTAAGTCATTTTGCAATTTATTATCATCCGAAATTAACTTATAGTAGTAGAACAGATTATCTTTATCAAAGATGTAAATAGCCATATTATGCACCTTCTGTCCAAAAAGATCTGTATTATTTCTATTTAATGTATAGTAGTATTGTATTTCCACACCAGGATTACAACACGATACGTCATCCTTTATACATCCTAACATAAGGATCATAATAGGAGCCATTATAAAATATCTTAAAATTCTCTTTAACATAGGTGTCCTTTTTTAATATCAGGGGCAAAGACAATCACGCCCTCACCCCTAATATGTTACAATGTTATAGTGTTACAACTTAGGAGTAATTGTCGCAACTTGCCATGGTTTAATAGTAGCACAAACAGAAACGCTAACATTAAGAGGATTAGGCATATCTGACAAGTCTTTACGTCCAAAGACAAAACCATCAGCTGGAATATTATATATATTACCTGCAACAAACTTTGTGATATCCTCACCAAGAGCATTTTTAAATCCTTTGACAGTTACATATCGAGGAGTACTATAAACTACATTACCAGCACCATCAGAGTTTTTAACAGTAATTTCTGTAAACATCAATATTATATGAGGGATGTTAGCAACACCTCCAGATGTAGGCGCAAGTTGATATCCACATACATAACTACCTCCTGAAAAACCAGCTATATCAGTCGCTGTAACTTTCAAGTCACCACCGTCTGCAATAGGGTTTGTTGGTCTATCAGATAATATACTTCCATTACCTACACCAAGGTTAGCACCATTTTGTCCAACACTATATATTGTACCAGCGCCACCATTATCGGTTGCCATATAAAATAGAGGATAGAAATTATCGATAAAGATACCTCCTAATTTAAAGCTTACAATTGTTCCGTCACCTTTAATATCAGCTATCTGAATACGACAAAGCACAGGTGCCAGTAATACGCAAGCCTTAAATAAAGAACCTTCCTTTTTAATTACACCATCCATAGTTGGATAAGCAGTACGATCTATGGTATTTGATAAGATTACAAATTTATGGCTGGTTTGTTGATTTGCAATAGAAGAAGAAACAGCTTTTATTTCAACTTTTGTTTTACAAGCTCTAAGCTTACCGTCAAGGGTCTCATCTATAAATTTAGCATTCGCAACAATATAAACATTTGTTGCTGTTGGTTTAATCTCGTTAAATGTCTGCCCTGCTGGCAATTTTATCTCAGATGTAAGCATTTCACGCACATCAACGACATCATCTTGAGCGTTTAAGAAAAAGACCAACCCGTTATTAAGGTCTACCAAATCCCCCGTAATAGCAGGAGTTTCTACTTTCTTAGAATCTAAATCTGAAGGTGCAACCCTTAGATTAACGCTTATTGGATCGTTACCAAATGGTAAAGGAACCTCATCCTCTTGTTGAGCACAAGAGAAAGTTGTTAATGTGGCAAGAGCCACTGCATAAATGTTAAATTTTTTCATCGTAGTACTTTTTAATATTAATAATTGTGATTTATGAAATTAACTAATAGCACCTTTTATAGTACTCAATTACATCAGTTAAAATCTTAAATTAGAGGTTGACAAGAAAGATGCCAAAGGATATTAAAAAAATAACATACTATATTACAGTAACTTACCATATAAATATAGTACAAAGCAGACACTTAAGATTGATTAGATCAACCTTAAGTGTCTGCTTTGTACAAATGATTTTAAGATGTTATTTTTTTACAACATAATAAAAACGACCTCACAAATTTAATTGTGAGGTCGTTTTTATTTCTTAACCGAAGTTGTCGTACATTATATTTTCAGGAGGAACACCTAAATCATCTAACATCTTATTGATAGCAGATGTCATAGGACCAGGACCACATAGGTAATATTCTATGTCTTCTGGGGCTTCATGATTTTTAAGGTAGTTTTCAAATATTATGTTATGTATAAATCCGACATAACCACTCCAATTATCTTCTTTCTTAGGTTCAGAAAGACCTATTTCAAAACGGAAGTTAGGGAAGTCTTTCTCAATAGCTCTAAATTGATCTTCATAGAACACCTCACGAGCAGACCTTGCTCCATACCAGAATGTAACTTTCTTATTTGTCTTTTCTGTTAAGAAGAGGTTAAAGATATGAGAACGCATAGGAGCCATACCTGCACCACCACCAATAAACATCTTTTCATTTGGAGTATCCTTGACGTGGAACTCTCCGTAAGGACCAGAGATATTGATCTTATCGCCCGGTTTAAGAGAGTATATATAAGAAGAACAGATACCCGGATTTACATTAGCAAAAGCACCAGCAGCTCTATTCCAAGGCGGAGTAGCGATACGGATATTAAGCATAATGATATTGCCTTCAGCAGGGTGGTTAGCCATAGAGTAAGCACGATATGTAGGCTCTGGATTTTTAGTTACTAAATCCCATAACTTCATTTTATCCCAATCGGCACGGAACTCAGGGTTTACATCAAAGTCAGAGAAACGAATAGCATCGTATTTCGGAACATCAATTTGTATGTAACCACCAGATTTGAAGTTTAGAGTTTCACCAACAGGCAACTTAACAACAAACTCTTTGATGAATGTAGCCACGTTATTGTTAGAGACAACTTCACATTCCCATTTACGAACTCCCAAAGAAGCCGCAGGAACACGGATCGACATATCTTGTCTTACCTTAACTTGACAAGCAAGACGGAAATGTTCTTGTTGTTGCTTACGGGTAAAGAAATTGACCTCCGTAGGTAAAATATCACCACCTCCCTCATCAACATTACAACGGCACATTCCACATGAGCCACCGCCACCACAAGCACTTGGAAGGAAAATATCTTTCTCACTTAATGTAGATAAAAGAGAGTTTCCCGGTTCTACTTCAAGCGTCTTTTCACCACCATTGATTGTTAACTTCACTATACCCGAAGGCATAAGTTTCTTTTTCGCATATAGAAGCACCCCAACAAGGAGAAGCACTATTATTAGAAATGCGACAATAGATATTATAATTGTATTAAACATAGTCTGATATTAATTTATTTACAATTTTATGCCCAAGAAGATCATAAAAGCAATTCCCATAAGCCCTGTGATGATGAATGTTATACCTGCACCACGTAAAGGAGCAGGAACAGCAGAGTATGCTATCTTTTCACGAATAGCAGCCATGCCGATTATAGCTAACCACCAACCGATCCCTGAGCCAAGTGCAAATACAGAGACCTCACCAAGTGTTTCATAAGCTCTTTGTTGCATAAGTAGCGATCCCCCAAGGATAGCACAGTTTACAGCAATAAGAGGTAAGAAAATACCAAGTTGATTATAGAGCGATGAAGAATATTTTTCGATTATCATCTCAACAAGTTGCACAATAGAAGCAACGACAGCTATAAAGAGTATAAAACTCAAGAAGCTAAGATCGATAGTTTGACTGCCATTTATTCCGTATTCAGGGTTGAGCCACTCAAGAGCCCCCTCAGAAAGCACATACTCGTTTAAAAGGTAGTTTATTGGCACAGTGACAACCATAACAAAAACTACAGCCACACCGAGCCCCATAGCTGTTTTCACACTTTTTGAAACAGCGATAAATGAACACATCCCAAAGAAGAATGCGAACACCATATTGTCGATAAAAATCGACTTTACAAATATATTTAGTAAACTTTCCATACTATTCTTAGGTTATATTATTCGCACAAACTTTTGTTCTTACTTCTTTGTATCCAAATTATGATACCCACAATTATAAGAGCCATAGGAGGAAGTAGCATAAAGGAGTTATTTGCATAGAAACCTCCATTTGCAATATACCAAGACTCTGGTATAATTCTAAAGCCCCAAACAGATCCGCTACCAAGAAGCTCACGGACAAAGCCCATCAAGACAAGGATAAGCCCATAACCTGCTCCATTGCCAAGACCATCAAGGAAAGAAGGCCAAGGTTTGTTTGCAAGGGCAAATGCCTCAATACGTCCCATCAATATACAGTTGGTTATAATAAGACCGACAAATACTGATAGCTGACGGCTAATTTCGTATACGTAAGCTTTAAGAATTTGGTCTACAAGAACCACAAGAGCAGCAACAACAACAAGCTGCACTATGATACGGATACGTGATGGTATCGTTGTGCGGATAGACGATATTATAAGGTTAGAAAATGCACATACTATGGTTACAGACAACGCCATAACAAAAGCGGGTTGTAGTTTTGCTGTAACAGCAAGAGCAGAACATATACCTAAAATTTGAATTGTGATAGGGTTGCTACTGCTAAGTGGCATAATTAGCAACTTCATGTTTTTAGCCGAAAACATAGGCTCTCTTTCTTTATTGCTCATTGTCTGTGATAATTATTTGGTTATTACTATCTGTTGTGAGACTATCTACTTGCATAGTGTCAATTTGGATATTATCCGCTTGACGTTGACTTTCGATATAAGCTCTATAACCGCCAAGACAGTCTAAAAGCATATCTCCAACAGCACGTGAAGTGATTGTACCTCCCGACACAGCATCAACAGCATGAGAGTCGCCTTTTGAAGCACCAACACCTTTAAGGATTAAGACACCTATATATTCGTCTCCCTCAAAAAGAGTTTTACCTATAAATTGGCTTTGGAATGGGGTTTGCGCAATTTCAGCTCCCAAACCAGGAGTTTCCGAAGCGTGGTCGAAGACAACACCTGTTATTGTATTGAAATCATCGGCTAAAGCGACATATCCCCAAATTGGACCCCAAAGACCAGTACCTTGAACAGGGAATATATATTTTTTAACTCCTGAATTGTCGACACTCACAAAAACTGGAAGTTCACTTTCAGCAGTTGGCTTGCCTTTAAAATATTCTTTACCTAAGTTTATAAACACCTTGAAAGGATCTCCATCCACTTTTTCACCTTTTATGTTTACAAGGAATGTTTCAGGGATATACTTTTCATATGCAGCAACAATTGCATCTTGTTTATTCTCACCGTCTTTAATCTCTAAAAGCCCTACCGAGCGTAAGATATCACCCTTCTTTGCTATTTCAACGTTATTTTGTTGTATAGGACGCAACTTAATAGCAGCGAAAGAGAGGACAGCAGCCACCAAAACCACCAATATGGCAGAATAGGTGATGATATATGTATTTGATTGTTTATTCATCGTCTACTAATTTTTAGCTAATGTACGTTTCTTTCTCTTTTTAATATTTCCATCAACTATATAGTAGTCGATAAGTGGTATCATAGCATTCATAAAGAGGATTGACATCATCATACCTTCAGGGTATGCAGGGTTAAGCACTCTTATCATGACTGCCAACATACCTATAAGAAGACCATAGATCCATTTGCCTTTACTTGTTTGTGAACCTGTGACAGGATCGGTAGCCATAAAGACTGCACCAAAAGCAAAACCACCAAGAAGAAGGTGATAGTAGAATGGAAGTTCCATATATGGATCTCCAGCACCAAAGATGTTAAAGATAAGCCCCATTATAGCACCACCAGCAAAGACAGAGATCATAGTCTTCCATGAAGCAACACCTGTGAAGATAAGGATCGCAGCACCTAACATTATGGCAATGAATGATGTCTCACCGATACTTCCAGGCATTGTACCTATTAGCCAATCGGTAGGAGTGGTAGTGAAAGAACTTAACAAGCCTTCTAAGGTTGTTATATGATTTGACCCTGCCTCAACAGCTTGGGTAAGTGGTGTAGCACCAGAAAAGCCATCTACAATTTTGTCAGCATTACTCATGCCTGCAACCCACACTCTGTCTCCAGAGATGAAAGGTGTGTATGCAAAGAACAAAAACGCACGAGCAACAAGTGCAGGGTTAAAGACGTTCATTCCTGTACCGCCAAACACCTCTTTTGCAATAATGACAGTGAAGGCAGTTGCAAGAGCAACCATCCATAGAGGAGTGTCAGCAGCAACAACAAGAGGGATAAGAAGCCCTGTAACAAGGAAACCCTCGTTTACTTCGTGTCCTCTAAGTTGAGCAAACATAAACTCTATGCCAAGACCAACTACATAAGATACTATTATTATTGGGAGTACCTTTAGGAAACCGAACCAAAACATCTGAAGGATAGCAGCATCCTCACCTAACATATTATAATGTTGGTAACCCACGTTGAACATCCCCATAAGCATCGCAGGGATAAGAGCGATAACCACCATAAACATGGTACGTTTAAGATCACGCACATCACGTATATGAGCCCCCTTTACAGTGGTATGTTTGGGAACAAAAAGGAAACTTTCAAAAGCATCGAATGTAGAATGTAGCTTTTCATATTTCCCTCCTTTCTCAAAATTGGGCTTTATTGTATCTAAATAATCTCTTAAAAACTTCATATTATTTGAATTAAGTACAATGACAATATATCTGTCAATTATTTGGTTACTTAGTTAAGTTCTTTAATCATCGAGTTAATACCATCACGTATAATCTGCTGTACATCTATCTTGGATGTGCAGACAAAGTCGCAAAGGGCAAAATCTTCTTCTATGACCTCATAGATGCCTAAATTCTCCATCTTATCGATATCGTTTGCCAAAATAGCTTTTAATAAATATACGGGATATATGTCCATAGGCACAACTTTCTCATATTCACCCGTCATAACAAAAGCACGCTTACCACCGTTTGTATTGGTGTCAAGACGATATTTTTTATTTGGAGTTAGCCAAGAGAATAGCATATGAGAAACCGAGAATTTGTCGCATCGTGGAGCTATCCATCCTACAAAAACACTCTTATCTCCTTCTGGAATTATACTTATTATATTGTTATAGAAAGAAAGATAACCGCTTTTTGATGTTGTAGTACCAGTAAGCACATTACCATTTATTATACGGACGTTATCTCCTGGAGCTTGTGGTTTTATGTTAGCACCTACTATGCTTTCTATGGTAGCACCATATACAGTCTTGCAATATTGTGGTTTTACAACCTCAGAACCTGCAAGAGCAATTATTTTTGTCATGTCTACCTTACCTGTGGCAAAGAAACGACCTATAATAGCAACCGCTTGCGCATCGACTGTCCATATGATCTCTCCTTTGTTAATAGGAGCGATATGGTTAATCTGAACACCTACACAACCTGTTGGATGAGAACCTCTAAATTGTTGTGCCACGACATTACCTTTAGCAACAGATAGTGTTGTTTCAGAGTTTGTCTGATTAGCACCCAAATAGACATTTCCACTTGTTAATTTTGAAAGGACATTAATTCCTTTTTCAAAATCGGCACGTTGTGAGTTAATGATAAGCTCCATATCGGGAGCAAGAGGAGCTGTATCGAAAAGAGACACAAAAATATCACGTGGAGTGTCATTTTCCGAAGCGATTATGCCATAAGGGCGTTGTATAATAAAAGGCCAAAGACCAGCAGTGAGCATAAGCTCTTTTATCTTAGCGGCAGCCATCTCTCCATCAACAGCAAAAGCCTCAAACTCTTGTTGTGACGATGGATTAATAACGACCTCTAAAATCTTACGTTTTTCACCTCTTACAACAGCCTCAACAACTCCTGTTACAGGAGATGTAAAGAGAAGTGTAGGATGATACTTATCGAAAAACAGTGGACTTCCTGCTTTCACCTTATCTCCCTCCTTAACGAGCATCTTAGGAGTAACCCCAATGAAGTCGGTAGGCTTAATGGCATATCTATCTGCCTTTGGTTGAGAAGCGATTGTTTTATCGGCTTCTCCCACAAGACGGATATCAAGGCATTTCTTTAATTGGATAATCTTAGACATAGGACATATAGTTATTTAAAGCCACAAAATTATATATAATTTACCAACAACGCAAGTAGATTTTTTTATTTTTGTATACTCTCCTTTTTTTACTACTTTTGTAGTTCAAAATAAGCAGAATTATGATTAAAATTAACACAGTTTTAGATACGTTTGTAGAAAATTCACCATTTATGCAAAAGATAGTCAACTACTTATCTTTGGTAAAGTTTAGCCACACGATCTTTGCGATGCCTTTTGCCATGATTGGGTTTTTTTATGGGATAAGAACGATGACAGAACCTGTGACTTTTTTATTTTTATCGACAAAACTGATAATAATGATATTATGTTTAATCTCTGCTCGCAACGCAGCAATGAGTTTTAACAGATATATAGATCGTAACATAGACAAAGAAAATCCAAGAACAGCAGAACGTGAGATCCCGTCAGGGGTAATATCTAAAAAAAGCGCACGACGGTTTATCATAATAAACGTAATTTTATTTTTTATAACTGCCGCATCTTTAAACACGATGTCTTTTGTCCTTTCGCCAATAGCGTTGATAATAATATTTGGATATAGCTTAACAAAACGCTTCACGTGGTTGTGTCATACTTTTTTAGGACTTGCTCTCTCTATTGCTCCGATTGGGGCATATATAGCCGTAGCTGGAAACACAGCGGCATTCAATCCTACCTTTGTTGGGATAATAGCCATTATCGTTATTACGTGGGTCTCAGGCTTTGATATTCTATATTCTCTTCAAGATGAAGATTTTGACCGTGACCACAACCTATTTTCCATTCCTGTGCTTTTAGGACGCAAGAGAGCTATAATAATGAGCTTCCTTTTACACATAGTCACAATATCGCTACTTATATTTCTGGGTATCTATTTCTACCTTAACATATACTATTGGATCGGAGCAATTTTATTTTCATTTATTTTAGTATACGAACACACCGTTGTTAGTGCCGACGATATATCTCGTGTAAATCTCGCCTTTGCCGTTCTTAATGGAATAGGATCTGTCATATTTGCCGCCTTTACGAACTTTTCATTTATTTAGACATGGCAAACTTTACCCACCTTCACGTCCACACCCAATATTCAATTCTTGATGGAGCTTCAAATGTTGAGAAGCTGCTTTCTCGTGCTAAAGAGCTTGGTATGGACTCTCTTGCCATCACAGACCACGGCAATATGTTTGGGGTAAAGCACTTCCACAAAGCCGCTCTCAAAGCAGGGATAAAACCTATCTTGGGTTGTGAGGCTTATGTGGCAAGACGCACAAGACACGACAAAAGCGATAAGATAGACCGCAGTGGATATCACCTTATCCTCCTTGCTAAAAACCTTGTTGGTTATAAGAACCTCACAAAGATGGTCTCTTATAGTTGGACTGAAGGCGAATATTACAGACCTCGTATTGACAAAGAGCTACTCGAAAAATATCACGAAGGAATAATATGCTGTTCTGCTTGTTTGGGTGGTGAGGTGCAGCAAAACATATTAAACGGCGACATAAAAAAAGCCGAAGAGGCAGCTCTATGGTACAAAAGTCTATTTGGAGAAGACTATTATCTTGAGTTACAGCTACATATAACAACCATCCCAGAGGCTGACCAGACATTAGCTGAGAAGCAAAGCACGTCTAACAAAGCCTTACTCGCCATATCCGAAAAATACGGCATAAAAAGCATAGCCACAAACGACATACACTTTATAAATGCAGAAGATGCCTTTGCTCATGACCACCTTATCTGTCTTAACACAGGGAAAAACCTTGACAACACAGAAAGGATGCGTTATTCGGGACAGGAATATCTTAAGTCTTATCAGGAGATGGCACAGCTGTTCCCCGACAAGCCATACCTGCTTGACAACACAAATGAGATCGCTCAAAAAGTTGAGGTCTATGAGCTCAACAACAAGCCTTTCATGCCTAACTTCCCACTTCCTAAAGATTTCAAGCTCGATATAGACAAGTTAAAGATAAGTTATACTTCAAGTCTTGAAAATGCAGTTAAAGGCGTTAAAGACGAAACAAAGCGTGAAGCCCTAACAAAAGACCTTGTCGAAATAAGCATATCTATAAAATCATGCGTCACACTTGAGGATTTGACCTCTCTTGTTGATGGCAGCAATTGGAATAAGGCTTTTGATGCTAAAAACAGATTTCCCATAGCTTGTCAGAACCTATACCTTGAACATATAACTCTTATTGGTGCAGCAAAGAGGTACGGCTCACCATTAGATGAAAATATTGAAAAGAGGCTTCGTTATGAGCTTGGCACGATAGAGAAAATGGGCTTTCCCGGATATTTCCTTATAGTATGGGATTTTATAAGGGCAGCACGTGAGATTGATGTTGCCGTTGGTCCAGGACGTGGATCAGCAGCCGGTTCTGTTGTTGCATATTGCCTAACGATAACAAATATAGACCCTATAAAATATGGACTTCTCTTTGAACGTTTCCTAAATCCTGATCGTATATCTATGCCCGATATAGACATAGACTTCGATGAGGATGGACGTGAGAAAGTAATGAAATATGTGGTTGGCAAATATGGATATAAGAGAGTTGCACACATCATAACCTTTGGGCGTATGGGTGCTAAAAACTCTATCCGTGATGTGGCACGTGTTCAGCAATTGCCATTACAAGAGAGTGATCGCCTTTCTAAATTAGTCCCTGAAAAGCCTAACATATCGCTTGAAAAAGCATTTGCCGAAGTTCCGGAGCTTAACAAAGAACGCAACTCTGAAAATCCGCTTATCCGCAATACTCTAAAATATGCAGAGACCCTTGAAGGCTCTCTCAGACAAACGGGAGTACACGCCTGTGGTATAATCATAGGCAAGGACGACCTTGAAAACTATATTCCTATTTCCACAAACAAGGGGGCTGAACTTCAAGTTGTTCAATATGACGGACACTATGTAGAGGATATAGGACTTCTAAAAATGGACTTTTTAGGATTGCGTACTCTATCTATTATAAAAGATGCTGTACGCAACATTCACCTATCTAAGAATATAGACATCGACATTGAGGCTATCCCTATTGACGACCCTCTAACATATAAGCTATATAGCAACGGCGATACTTCCGGGATATTCCAATTTGAGTCACCCGGCATGAAGAAATATCTACGTGACTTAGGTCCTTCATGTATTGAAGACCTAATCGCCATGTGTGCACTCTATCGTCCAGGTCCTATGGAGTATATCCCCTCGTTCATAAATCGTAAACATGGACTCGAAAAGATAACATACGACCTTGAGGGCATGGACGAATATTTAGATGTCACTTATGGCATTTGCGTATACCAAGAACAGGTCATGCTTTTATCACAAAAGTTAGCAGGCTTCACTGGTGGACAAGCCGACACCTTACGTAAAGCTATGGGTAAGAAGATAATGGAAATGCTTTCTCAGCTCAAAGACATTTTTATAAAAGGAGCAACAGAGAGGGGGCACGACAAAACTACTTGTGAAAAGGTATGGAGCGACTGGGAGTCTTTTGCCTCTTACGCCTTTAATAAGTCGCACGCCACTTGTTATGCCTATGTGTCATATCAAACGGCATATCTTAAGGCGCACTACCCTTCCGAATTTATGGCTGCCGTCATGAGCCGCAACTTCTCCGACATCTCGAAAATCAGTTTCTTTATGGACGAGTGTAGCCGCATGGGAACTGTTGTCAACTGTCCCGATGTAAACGAAAGTCTCATGGTCTTCTCTGTCGACAAAAACAACGACATCCGATTTGGCTTATCGGCAATAAAAGGTCTTGGTGCAGCAGCAGCAGAATCCATCATTGCGGAACGTGAGAAGAACGGCAAGTATAAAGACATTTTTGATTTTATAGAAAGGATCGATAATCGTGTTGTCACCAAAAAGACAATCGAAAATCTAATTCTTGCCGGAGCATTTGACTCCTTGATCGATTTTCATCGTAGTCTATTTTTCGCCACAGCACCACACCAAAACAACTCTTTCTTTGAAAACTGGATTAAATATGGGATCGACTTTAAAAGCGATATGCTAACATCGTCAAACTCTCTATTTAGCGATATGGAAGAGGGAAATGGGATTATCCCAAAACCTGAGATACCTCTTTTTGAGGAGGCTTGGAGCCAAATGGCAACCCTCTCGAAAGAAAAAGAACTTATCGGGATGTATGTGTCGTCGCACCCACTCGACAATTACGACTTCATAATAAAAAGCCGAACCACCTGTGAACCATCCGACCTTCAGCAGATAGATAATTTTAAAGATAAAAATTTCTGCACCGCTGGCATCGTATCTTTGGTGAGCGAGGGAACTACAAAAAAAGGAGCTCCATATTGCCGCATGACGGTTGAAGGATATAAAGGGAGCTATGACTTTGCTTTTTTCGGCACCGATTATGATAAATTTAGAAACTACTACCACCCACAAAATAAAATCATGATTATGGGACGTGTAGCAGCACGTTTTGGAACAGATTACAGAGCAACGGTAAATGAGATTTTGTCGCTCGAAGAGGCAAAAGAACGTTTTATAAATAGCTTAGAAATAAAGGTAGCAATAGAAGATATTAACGAGGAGCTTACAGATACGTTAGAAGAAATTTTCTCTAATAATGAAGGCAACGTAACGCCCACCTTAACAATTTGTGATTATAACAACAATGTGACGGTAAATATGTTAGTAAAAAAATATAAGGTGGAAATTTCTCAATCGTTGATAAATAATTTAGAAAAAAATAATTTTAATTATAAGATATAAATTTTATTTTTTACTTTTGTAAAACATAAAAAGAATAGAAAATAAATATAAAATATAAAGATATGGCTTTTGAAGTAACTAACTCCAACTACAAGGAACTTATCGGATCTGGTAAGGCAGTAGTAATTGATTTTTGGGCTGAATGGTGCGGCCCTTGCAGACGTATATCTCCGCTCATTGACGAGCTAAGCACAGAATTTAGCGGTCAAAATGTTGTTATCGGCAAATGTGACGTTGATGCCAATGATGAAGTTGCGATAGAATATAAGGTGCGTAACATTCCTACAATCGTATTCATCAAAAACGGAGCTCTTGTAGACAAGATGGTTGGTGCTTCAACAAAAGAAGCTATAAAAGAGAAGATCACAGCTCTACTTTAGAAAGTCAAGCATAAAAAAGCCGTCTGAAAACAATATTTTCAGACGGCTTTTTTATACACACCCACTATTCGTCAAAGTCAAAATCGCCTTTCTTTCGTGTTTTATCGTCTATATAGTCTATCAAATCCCTCAAAGCATACACCATCGCTACTGCAAACACCACTCCTGCGGTGTTAGATATAAAATCATATAGATCCTTTCCTCTCTCAACAACAGGCTGCACGAGTTCTATTAATCCTCCAATGGCAATAATAAATATGACATATATTATCATATATCGTATTTCTTTACCCTCTATATATATGTAACCAGCTCCAAATGCTGTCAGGATAGCGTACATAAAGAAATGTGCTATCTTATCCATATGTGGTATTGAAAATAAAGCACTGTATTCTGGACCATTAAAGTCTCCAAACGACAAATACACTACTAATATAAAATAAAGTGCCCATATAGATAAATATATTATTCTTCGTATACTCATATTCTTAAATTTTCAACAAAAGTAATTCTTTTAATTTGAAAAGCCTATACTCATATAGATAAATACTTGTATCTATATGAAAGGAACGACTTTTGCAGTACTAACTTTGCGATAGAAAATAAGGATCGATTAAAACAATTAAAAAATAAAAAACATGGAAAATAAAATGGAAAATTGCATCTGCGACGATAGTTGCAAATGTGGAGAAAATTGTCAATGTAACAACACCCCTCGACTTGGCGAGTTAGCACCTTCTTTTGAAGCAGTAACAACAAATGGAAGAATAAACTTCCCTGCTGACTATAAAGGGAAATGGGTAATTCTATTTAGCCATCCTGCCGACTTCACTCCTGTATGTACAAGTGAGTTCATGACTTTTGCTGCTCGTCAACAAGAATTTTCAGATCTTAATTGCGAGATTATAGGACTTTCTATCGACGGACTTTTCAGTCATATCGCATGGTTACGTGCAATTGAGAAGTTGCAATATAATGGTATTAAAAATGTAAAGCCTACATTTCCTGTCATCGATGACGTTTCTATGAATGTAGCTCGCAAATATGGGATGATACAACCGGGACAGAGTTTAACACAAGCTGTCAGAGCGGTATTCTTCATCGACCCAGCAGGCATCGTTAGAGCTATGATCTACTATCCTCTATCTTTAGGACGTAACTTTGACGAACTAAAAAGAGTTATCATGGCACTAAAGACAGCTGACGAATTTAAAGTCGCTACCCCAGCCGATTGGAAACCAGGAATGCCTGTAATACTTGGAGCCCCACAGACCACAGCAACAGCAGCCGAAAGGGTTACAAAAGGTGGTGAGGGATGTCAAGATTGGTATTTCTGTACTAAAGAGCTAAGCCAAGATAGCATCATGAAACAAATATTAAACAAATAATGGCAAATAAAGTATTAGCAACTCTAAATTCGGGCTATAATGTAGCATACCGAATTGATGAAAGGGAGATATTACAAACCGATGCTTCATCTTCAAAAGAGGTAGCTTCCATGCCATCTCCAGTGGATTGTGTCAGCATGGCACTTTCGGGTTGTATGCTCGCCAGTATTCGTGACACGGCAAATAAATATAAGTTTGCCATACAAGATGTATCTCTTGAAATAGAAGCTGTTGTAGTCAACGCTCCACGCCGAATAGGAGAATTTAAGATAGATCTGTTTTTTAAAGGTTCGTTTAGCGATCATGAAAAAGAGGCACTTGGCAGAGCTATAAAAAGTTGTGTTGTTGCCAACTCGCTAAATCCGGAAATAGTAAAAACCATTGTTTTCCACTATACAGAATAGATTTTATCAACAGTTTCTTAATAACTATTACAATACATACTAAATATAGGTGTCACTCCACAAGATAAATAATTATCTTTGGGGTGATATTTATTTTATATAACTTTGCCACCGATGAATAAAGTAGTTATTGATAGTGCGATACCTTTTACTGAGACCATTTTAGATCCTTATGCTACTGTGATACGGCTTGAGGGTAAAAAGATTAGTAGAATAGATGTATCAGATGCCGATGCTTTAATAGTTCGGACACGCACCAAGTGTGACGCTACGCTCTTAGAGGGCAGCAAAGTAAAATTTATAGGAAGCGCAACAATTGGCTATGACCATATAGACCTTGACTATTGTAAAACGAGAGGTATAAAAGTCGTGACGGCAGCCGGGTGCAACGCTATGGCTGTTGTCCATTATATGGCAGCAGTCTTAAACGATCTTGGAGGCGACCTTACCAATAAGAAACTCGGAGTGATCGGCGTTGGTAATGTTGGTAGTAGGGTTGCTATGTTGGGCGAAATTCTTGGCATGGAAGTTGCTTTAAACGACCCACCAAGACAAGACAAAGACAGTTCTTTTATAAGTCAAGATCTCGACAAGATGCTGAGTGAGTGTGACATAATAACAATACATACTCCATACACCACAACGGGGAAATATCCTACTTACAACCTTGCAGGAGAGCATTTCTTTGATAAGATGAAGCATGGGTCTATTTTTATAAACGCTTCACGAGGAGAGGTTGTTGATGAAGATGCTCTTATCGATGCGATTGATAATTTTAAGATCTCTCATGCCGTTATAGACGTATGGAAGGGTGAACCTTCAATAAACCATGAGCTTCTTAAAAGAGCAACCATAGCAACGCCACACATAGCCGGATATTCGCTTCAAGGTAAAGCAAATGGAACTTCGGCAATTGTGAGAGCCTTTGCCGAATATTTCGACTTTAAGGAGTTGAAAGGCTGGTATCCTAAGGCTGTAATCCCATGTAAAGACAAATACCTCACTGGCGATGAGATATTAGAAGAGATAAAGAACTGTTACAAAATAAGGGAAGATGATAGTCGACTACGACACAATCCTGAGCTATTTGAAGAACTACGTAATAACTATAATTATAGAGAAGAATATTTTACCCTAAGGAACACTAAATAATGTATAAGAAACTAATCAGACCTCTTTTGTTTCTTCTCCCACCAGAGACGATACACATCTTATTGGTCAAGATGATAAAAGCGACAAAATTTATACCTTTTTTGTCTGCCATTCTTCGTAATATGTTTTGCATAAGACACAAATGTCTCGAAAGGGAAATTTTTGGATTACGGATTATAAACCCGGTTGGTCTTCCTGCCGGATTTGACAAGGGAGCAGACATATATAACGAACTTTCCAACTTCGGCTTTGGCTCTATTGAAGTTGGTACTGTCACGCCACGCCCACAAAGCGGAAACCCACGTCCACGTGTCTTTAGAATAGAACGTGACAATGCCATCATCAACCGCATGGGTTTTAATTGCAAAGGAGTTCGATATGTGAGCAACAACCTCCGTCGAAGACGTAAAAACGACATCATAATAGCCGGCAACATCGGCAAAAACAGCGTCACTCCAAATGAGCACGCTGCCGAAGACTATCTTGCCTCATTTAGGGCTCTTTACGACAAAGTAGATTATTTTGTCGTTAACGTAAGTTGCCCTAACGTGAGCGACTTGACGAAGCTCCAAAGTCACGAAAATTTGAGTGTCATTCTCGATGGTCTTGTGACTTTCCGACGTGGACAAGACGAATATCGTCCTATATTACTCAAAATATCTCCCGATTTAACTTTCCAAGAGATAGACTCTTCGATAGAGATAGTGAAAGAATATAACTTAGACGGCATCGTGGCAACCAACACCACCGTCTCACGTGAAGGGCTTAGTGTCTCACAATCAAAGGTTCAGTCGATAGGACGTGGAGGGCTTAGCGGAGCACCTCTTACCGAGAGGTCACTCGAAATTGTAAGATATATACACAAAAAAACCGGAGGTGAGTTCCCTATAATTGGAGTTGGAGGGATCTTGACCGTCGAAGATGCGCTCAATATGTTAGATGCTGGAGCAACTATAATACAGATATACACAGGATTTATTTACAACGGACCTTCTTTTGCCAAGGATATATGTAAAGCCCTTATTGAAAGAGAAAAACAAAAAAGACCATAGATCATGACAAACGTAGAAATAATAACGATAGGCGATGAGATAGTTATCGGAGAAGTAGTAGATACTAACTCGGCATGGATATCGCAGGAACTTAACAAAATAGGTTTTAATGTCATTAAGATAACCTCTATTAGGGATGTAGAAAAAGACATGAGGGACTCCATAAATATGGCTCTTGGAAACTCAAATGTAGTGCTTGTTACCGGAGGCTTAGGTCCTACAAATGATGATAAGACAACAATGGTGCTTGCCAAGTTATTCTCCTCCCCACTCATTACCGATATGCACACCTTTGAGAAGGTAAAAGATATTGTCGAGAAAAAAGGCATTCCTTTTAATGAGAACAACCAACGACAGGCACTTGTGCCGAGATGTGCAACCGTAATAGAAAACGACAACGGCACCGCTCCAGCGATGCTCTTCGAAACAAATGGCAAGGTCCTTATTGCCATGCCGGGCGTTCCTTTTGAGATGAAAGCTATATGTAAAGATCGTGTATTTAAGATCTTACAAAAGAAATTTCCACAATCGCACAATGTACACATCTCTGTCTTGACTTATGGCATCGCCGAGTCTGTCCTTGCAGAAAAAATAGCTTCTTGGGAATACGCCCTTCCAAAAAACTTTCATTTAGCCTATCTTCCAAGTCCGACACAACTAAGGCTTCGTCTTTCTGTTTACGACATCGCCGATCGTGAGACTGTAGAAGCTGAAATTTACAAACGCTTTGATGAGCTTAAAGAGATAATAGGCATCAACTTCATCGGTTTCGAGGGTGAAAGTGTGGAAAAACAAATTGCCACTATCTTATCTGGTAAAAGAGCCACTCTATGTACTGCCGAGTCGTGTAGTGGTGGCAGCATAGCCAAACGCATAACCGCCATCAACGGCTCCTCGACATACTTCAAGGGAGGCGTTGTAGCATATGACAACAGCATAAAGACAAATGTGCTTGGCGTTGAGGAACATATCATCGCCGAACATGGAGCTGTGAGCCAAGAGACTGTTGAAGCTATGGCACGAAATGCGGCTTCCATCTTCAAGACAGACTACTCTATTGCCACATCAGGCATTGCCGGTCCCACAGGAGGCACTCCCGACAAGCCCGTTGGCACGGTATGGATTGCCGTTCACACTCCCAAAGGAACCTATTCCATAAACAAACTGTTCGGCAACTTACGAGAGCAGAACATCGAATATGCCACATCAAACGCATTATTTTTCTTTCTTGACCAGCTTCAAAAACAAGAATAACAATTATTTTCTTGTTATTTAAAATTTTATTCTTATCTTTGCTGCGTTAATTTGCCATCTATAATATGGCGGCAAGGCTCCAAAAACGAACATATAACGACGGTCACTGAAACATGGAAGGTCTTTTTTGGTTACCTTTTTTCGAAAAAAAGGTAGATCAAACACTTTCATTGTGATTTGTCAAGATAAATAAGCAACACAAGGCTCCAAAAACGAACATATAACGACGGTCACTGAAACATGGAAGGTCTTTTTTGGTTACCTTTTTTCGAAAAAAAGGTAGATCAAACACTTTCATTGTGATTTGTCAAGATAAATAAGCAACACAAGGCTCCAAAAACGAACATATAATTAACAACCAATACAATCACAATGAAAATTTGTCAAATCACTGGTAAGACGGCTCAAGCGGGAAATAACGTATCCCACTCGAACAAGAAGACAAAGAGGATATTTGCTCCTAACCTTAGGACCAAACGTTTCTTTTTGGAAGAAGAGGGCAGGTGGATAACTTTAAAGGTTTCTGCTAATGCTATGCGTACTATTAATAAAAACGGTCTTTCAGCAGCTATCAAAGAGGCTAAAGCGCTTAATCAAATCTATTAAACAATGGCAAGAAAAGGCAATAGAGTGCAGGTTATATTAGAGTGCACCGAGCATAAAGAAAGTGGAATGCCCGGCACATCGAGATATATCACCACTAAAAACAAAAAGAACACTCCAGACAGAATGGAGAGAAGAAAGTATAATCCTATACTTAAAAAAGTAACTGTTCACAGAGAAATAAAATAATTTTAAGCTATGGCAAAGAAAGTTATCGCCTCTATGCGAAAAGAGGGTGGAAGACAACACACAAAATGTATCAAGATGGTTAAATCGGAGAAGACAGGTGCTTACTCTTTTAAGACCGAAGTTTTAATGAATGAAGAGATAAAAGATTTCTTCGCAAAAAAATAAGTTTTTTATGCTACTTATTTTTAGTAATTAGATAAAAGATTATCTAATACAAAAGGTGGAAAACATACGTTTTTCACCTTTTGTATTTTAATATGCAAATTATTAAAATTCCTCTACATACGATATATAAAGGGTTAGCCACAAATAAGATTAAATTTAAATAGAAATATTTGGTCTTTATAATAATAATACCTATTTTTACCCAACAAACCTAAAATATTAACCAAAGAAGTGGTCTCTTTTTAAAGAGAAGACTATTTCCTAAAATTATTAAATATGAACAAAATATTACTACTTGCAACAATGTTTGCGTCTGTAGTATTGCTTGGATGTAGCAATACAGACATCGGCACCGAGCCACAAAAAGATGGAATCATCTTCGATGGCGGAACAGAGACCAAGACCACTATGGACGGCTCTTATGTCTTTAATTGGGTGAAAGACGCCGACAAAATCGGTATTTTTGCAAAAAACGCTGCAGGAGCGATCTACACTCCAAATGCTGTTGAACACAAGGTCACAGAATCGAGACACACATCTCCTTTTGCAGCTGCAGCAGGGAATGTTATCGACTGGAGTGGCAAAGGGACGCATACATTCTATGCTTACCACCCATATGTCAGTGCTTCTGACTACGCTAACGTATCTATTCATTTAAGCTCAACAAAAACACACGCGGCAGAAAACGACAACTCTCATGTAGGGCTTAATGCTATCATGACAGCCTCTACTACTGCTGATCCTGCACAAGGAAACAACGTATCTCTTCAGTTTGCACAACAAACCTCATTCTTTGAGTTCCGTGTTAGTGCTGATGCTGCAAATGCTGCAACAATACAGAGCATCACTGTAAAGACTAACGCTCCTATTTCTGGTACTGGGATTAATT
>JAVVUK010000006.1:0-34874 GCA_036653215.1 Rikenellaceae bacterium | reverse complement strand
ATCTCGATATGTTGCAAAGTCTTATTGTCTCGTGGAATACGTAAAGGCGATGAGGTGCGTGATTCGACACCTATAATAATAGCCTCATTGGTGGTGAAGCCTCTCATCTTGTTTTCAAAGCCTCTTATTCCTCCACGAAGAGAGTAAGCTATAAATTTTGGGAGCCATTCCATGTCTGAACTTGCACAGCCCGGAATATAAGATGTCTTAGGTAAAGAAGATGATCTCTTACCTATCATAAAGTCGGCTACTCTTTGTGCTGGAGCTATCTGTGATCCTCCTCCTGCCTCAAAAGCCGCTTTTTCAAACATCTGTTGAAGACGCAGACCTGCTAAAACGCCATGTTCTTCTTTTAGAAATGCGTAGTCTTCGGCTCTGACCTCTGTGACGATACCAGAGTTTGCAAAAACGGAATTACGGAGTGAGGGAGACATCCCATTGACCACACATTCGCCATTTGAGGTAGATGCAGGTACGATAAATCCTCCAGGACACATACAGAAAGAGTAGACCCCACGTCCTGCAACTTGTTCTACAAGTTGGTATGAAGCGGCAGGAAGACTCTCATCTCTGTTGTCTCTTTTATATTGTATCTTGTCGATTAGTGCTTGGTTATGTTCTATACGTACACCCATGGCAAAACTTTTCTCTTCTAAAGCTATGTTCTTGCGGTTTAGAAGCTCGTATATGTCACGTGCCGAGTGTCCTGTGGCAAGAATAACGCCAACGCCTTCGGTCTTATTTCCGTCTTTATCAACAACACCAACGGCTTTGCCACTTCGGATGATGAGGTCTACAACACGAGAAGAGAAGTGTACCTCACCTCCACTATTAAGTATCGTAGCACGTATGTTTTTCACAACCTCAGGGAGCTTATCACTTCCTATGTGTGCATGGGTCTCATAAAGAATATTCTCGGAAGCTCCATGTTGGTGAAGAATAGTGAGTGCCTTTGCGTGGTCTCCACGTTTTTTGGAACGTGTAAACAACTTCCCATCCGAATATGTGCCTGCTCCACCCTCGCCAAAAGCATAGTTAGAGTCTGGGTCTATGGGTTTGTTTTGGTTTATGGCGGCTATGTCTTTCTTGCGCTCAGAGACTTCTTTGCCTCGTTCAAAGATGATAGGTTTATAGCCTAATTCGATGGCACGTAATGCCGCAGAAAGCCCGGCAGGACCACAGCCAACGATGATTATAGGTTGTCCCGATGAGACATCGCCATATTCTATGTCTTTTTGCACTTCAGGACTCTCCCCATTGACAAATACCTCGATAGAAAGATTTACTTTTATATCTCTACTTCGAGCATCAATAGATTTCTTTTTTATACGAAGAGCAGCGATCTGCTCTTTTGATATGTTTATTGTTTCGGCAACAAGAGCTGTATATCGTTCTTCTGAGGCTGCAATTTCGGGTGTTGTGACTATATTAATTAACATATGTTAGTTTGAATTTTTTAATATTCTATTTTTAAATTTGTCTTGTATAATTCTCTCAAAGCTTTTACCTTCAATTTTACTCTCTAACCATGATAAAATATCCATATATAAAAAAGGACGTTGCTCGTAAGTCTCTCCCTCATATTGTTTTAAGGTCTCATACAGCTTTTTAAGCTCTCCACGTACATCGGAGGCAGTGATGGTATGTAGCTTCTTTAAGAACGACATCATCTCTTTTTGTACGGCATACATATCGTTCATCTTTATAAGATAGGTATATACATTTCTGATTTGTACGTCTAAGTTTGTGTCTCGAGCAGACTCATAAGAGGCGATAAGGTTCAGAATACGTGCAAAGCAGTGTATGTCTCGACGTATGACAACGTCTCGTAGGGCGATTATCTTTTGTAGGTAAATAAGGCTCTTGTCGTAGTTGCCGACACCAAAATAGATGCACGCAATTTTGTAATGAAGCATAGTTATCTCGTAATGCCCAAGACGAGAATTATTGAGCGTTATGAAATGCTCTATGTCGTTTATGATACTTAAATTCTCGGTAAAGCTGCCTCGAATAAAAATCATATTAACCTTATTTATATATAACAAGTATTGAGCTGCTATTTTTACGTTGTCGTTTATCTCTACTTCCGATAAGTTGTCTTCATATTCTTTGAGGGTTATCACAAGACGTTCGTAACTTCCTAATAGATAAAGACACTCCATTTTACGAGATATGGCTTTTAGGTAGGTGTCGTAGTGAACTTCCAACAGAGCGTTGTTCTTCTTATATAAAGCAATGATCTTACAGGCAAATTTGTAACAACCGACAAAGTCGTAACGGATATAGGAATACCACATTTGAGCGTGGTAGAGGTGGAGCATCTCAAGGGTTGTGCCTTTGTGGTTGACCTCTGTGATTTTGGGAGGAAAGATATTTTCTAAGAGTTGAAGATCTCTCTCTGAACGTGCAAAGCCTAATTTAAGATGAAGCCCATAGAGTTGAATGGTGATGTTGGACAAGGTGTTTATGTTGTTTACTATTCTTGTGAGTTCGTTCGACTGTATAGATAGTATGTCTGCACGGCTATTTGCGTCTTTGGTGTTGGAGAGTATCTCTATATTTTTCTCCATTTCCACAATTTCTATTGCGATGACGAAAAATTCGGATTCTATAGCTCTCTTTTTTGCACGATCTAATATCTTGAGGCTTTGACGAAATAGACCTTTGTCGTATAGTATTTTCGCAAAATCAACTTGTTCTCGTAGCTCAATAGAACGAGAGTGTTTAACCCCTATTAAACGACAACTTACAAGTAGCTGTTCGTAAAGGTGTGTCTTGAGGTTGGCAAATTGTTCTTTTGAAATTTCTAATTTTGATAATATCTTGTCTTGATCATAGTTGTCAAGAGAGTCCATGAGGTCGAAAAGAGCGATAAACTTAACCTCTTCATTTGCCGAACCACGCATGACAAAGAGCTTAAAGCTACGCTTTTCCGCCTTTGTCATTACTTTTATAAATTGAAATACAGGGTCGTTGTGGTTGACGTTTCTCATATTGATTTTGGCAGCTTCTAAAACATCTCAAAGATATATAATTAAATCGTAATTTCAAAATTTGTATTATCTTTGCATTACTTAGAAATATAAACTAATTTATGAAAAAGATATTATTCCCTATTTTGATACTTCTTGCCCTTGTCGGTTGTAAGGGTGGTGGAGAGAAAAAATTTATTAAGGCTTCTTCTGGAAACCCATATGAGATGTTTGCCGTTATGACACAAGGTCTTTGGGATGGTGCTGTGGGCGATACAATTAAAAGCACCTTTACAAAAAATGTCGAGATGATAAATTTCGATGAGCCTGCCTTTGATGTCTTATACCTTGTTCCTGACGGATTTAAAGGTTTAGCACTTGAACATCGCAATGTCCTTATAGCTCGTTTTGGTAGTCAATATCCGAAAGCGGAAATCATTGCAGAACGTAACAAACACGCACAACCACAATTATATGTGTTCATGCAAGCCCCAACACAGCAGGAGCTTACTGTTCTTGTAGATCAAAAAATAGATTCGGTACGTGGTATATTCGACAAGGATGAAATAAGCAGATTTGCTGCTAAAGTATCGCAAAAAGGGTCTGTGGCGGTTCAAGATTCTATAAAGAAGATGTTCGGATTTACTATGGCTGTGCCTTCTGGTACTAAAATAAGAAATATAGAAAAGAAATCGTCTTTCTTGTGGAGTTCTTATGAGATGCCAGAGTCAAGTCAAGGGCTTATAGTGTATTCTTACCCTTATACAGGAGAGCCTTTTACATCTGAAAATATAGTGAAAGAACGTAACAAATTTGTCTCTCTTGTTCCAGGAGCTTTAAAAAACAGCCATATGTCTACAAGTGACTATGCAGAACCTCTTGTCGTTGAGAGGAATATAAATGGTCGTACATGGTATGAAACACGAGGATTTTGGAGAGTGGAAGGCGATTTTATGGGAGGTCCATTTGTCTCATTTTCTACAATAGATACAAAAAATAATAGGGTTTTGGTGATAGACGGATATGTCTATTCTCCAAATCCAAGCAAAGGACAACGCAACTACATAAAACAGTTGGAGAGCCTTGTAAATACAATTAAAATATGATAACAAGAGCTGAGATAGAACTTATTAAAAGTCTTGATAAAAAGAGAAAAAGGGCAGAAAATGCCCTTTTTCTTGTTGAAGGAGAAAAACTATCCTTAGAGGTGCTTAATAGCGGTATGATAGTGTCAAAGCTATATTACCTACCTGCAAAATGTTCAAAAGAGTTGATAGCGGCAGCACGAAGTAAAAGCGTCGATGTGAGTGAGGTGACTGCCTCTGAAATGGAGCGTATCTCATACCTTAAGACTCCTACTGCTGCACTTATGCTTGTTGAGATAGAAGAAAATGAACTCGATTGTCAAGAGGTGAAAAATGAACTTACTTTAGCTTTAGACGATGTTCAAGATCCCGGTAATTTAGGAACTATCGTTCGCCTTGCAGACTGGTTTGGGATAAAAAACATAATCTGTTCTATGGCGACAGTCGATATATATAATCCAAAAGTGGTGCAGGCAACAATGGGCTCTATAACAAGGGTAAAGGTACATTATATGTCACTCATAGACGTGCTGTCTGACTTTAAAAAAGAGGGTGTTCCAATATATACAACTTCTCTTGGTGGAGATGACATATCGGAAAAGAAAATCTATAAAAAAGGAGTTGTCGTTATGGGAAATGAAGGGAATGGAGTGTCGAAAGAAATAGATAATATTGCTGACGAGCGTTTTTTTATCCCACAATTTCCAAAAGATGAAATCTCGGCAGAATCCCTAAATGTCGGGGTTGCAACAGCAATCCTATGTTATTTATTCCGTTTTGGTCGTTAATTATTTGGCAAATAATAAATGTTTTTGTATGTTTGTAGAATGTTTTTTTAAAAACAAAATATGAATAAAATTTTTATTAGTGTTTTATCTGTTGCTTTATTATTGGTTTCAAGTTGCGCAATTGATAATATTAATGACGAAAATGGAGGGAAAGAAGGGACATTATCTCTTATCTTAACTCAAAATAAAGAGCTTGTTTATAAGGGAGGTCAAAAGGGAAATGATCTTTTTGTAACCCCAGACATTGCCGATTTTAAAGTTTTGGTTTTTAATTCGAAAAATGAACAATATGCGAGTTTTCCTAAGTTCGCAGATATGCCCTCTAAGACATGTCTAAAGGAGGGAAGCTACACAATAGTGGCAAGTCATGGGGCAAATCCACCTGCTGCTTTTAATGCTCCTTATTTTGAGGGCAAATCATCATTTTCTATTAAAGGATCAGACAACACCCCTTTAGATCTTACTTGTAAGGTTGCTAATGTGCTTGTCAGCGTCTCGTATACCGACAAATTTAAAGCTATATTCGATCAATATTCTTTAGATCTTATGACTGAATATACTGTAAATGAGCAAGGAGACTATGAGTCTCTTCGCTTTGTGGGAGATGATAAACGTGTCGGGTTTGTGCGTGTAGCACCAATTGTTTATTTGTCTGTTTCTCTTCACAAAAAAAGTACCGACAAATCGTACCGTTATGGTGTTACTCCTTTAAAGGATGTTAAAGGCGGTGAGTATTACAAATTGATTTTTGATACCGATGTTAATGGTAACGCTATCGTTAGTATAACGATGAACGATGAGACGCAAAATAAACCTATCGATGTCGCTCTTGGAGAGGAATATCTTCCTAAGTTACCTCCTGTTGTAAAAACGACTTTTAATAGTGATGTTCCTTATTCTGTGCGTTATGGCTTTTTTGAAGCTACAACGCCTCTTGTCGCTTTTTTAAAGGCGCAAGGCGATATAAAAAGTGTGATTATGGAGGTTAACTCAGAATATGCTGCTCATAAAGGAGTCCCTTCGATAATAGATTTTAGTGCTATAACACCGGAAACAGAAGCTGCCATAAAGGCGTTAGGCGTTGAGTATACTCCTATGATAGGTGCTAAAAGTGGTCGTTTAAATTTCACTAAGATGTTGTCTACTCTTGATAACTATCTGTCACACAATATTTCACAACACGTCTTTAATATAAAAATAACAGATACCTATAATAGAACTACATCTAAAGAAATTGCTTTTGAGGTGCGTCCTTTAATTATAAATATGGGTGTTGTTCATGATTATGATATTTGGGCAAATCATGGTAAATTTTCGTGTGCTAAATATCTTGATTGTACACCTGAAGAAGAGCAGAAATATCCTATAAAATATGAATATTCTACCTCTGATGGCAAATGGTATGAGTTGAGAAACTACACCATAGATGCTAATGGAGATGTGATATTGACAAAACTGAACGATAATACAACATATAAAGTTAGAGCTACGGCGGCTGGTGCTTTCTCCGATGAGATACTATTTAAAACTGAAGAGGCGAGAAATCTGCCGAATGCAAGTTTTGAAGAGTTTTATCAAGAGAAGTACGCAACAAATATAGAAAGTGTAATCTATTATCCTTATGCTAAAGGAGAGGGAAATCCATTTTGGCAAACGCTAAATCCAATGACGACACGTGATAAGTCGAATGATTATTACAAATCATATCCATGTGCACTTATCGTTGATGATGCTTCTAATGGAAATAAAGCGATAAAGTTATATACCGTTGGTTGGGGTTCTGGCTCGTCGACACCTATTGGAATTATACCTAGACCTTCTGCTACAATTCCGGGTAAGTTGTTTATTGGTGATTTTGTGGAGTCTGAAGATTGGAATAGTGGTAATAAGAGCATGAAGCAAGGTAAGCCTTTTGCCTCACGTCCAATAAGCATAGATTTTGATTATAAATACACTGCTTACAACACTGTTTTAGGTAGCACGATGCAAGTTAGGGCTTCGCTTGAAAATAGAGCAGCAGACGGCACTGTAACGGTAATAGCAACAGGAAGTTTTGATTGGTTTACAAAAGGTAACTCTGGCGGATATAAAACGCAAAATATAGTTCTAAACTATACTAACATGAAAATGAAGGCTACTCACATCTCTCTCTCTTTCCAATCGCAAGAAGATAAAAACATAGGTATCACAGAGCTTAAAGGGATTGATGAAAACGGATCTAAAAGGACAACAGGGAGCTATCTGTTTATTGATAATATTGTGTTAAAATATTAATATGAAAAAGTTATTTATAATGATATTGGCCATCTCGCTATGGTCTTGTAGCACAAAAGATGATGTTTTATTCCCAATACCAGAGGGTAAGGGAGGCTTGAGAAGTTCATTTGTGTCTCAAGATATTCCTAATGATATTGTCATAACAATACTAAAAGGTGAAAATATAATCGAGACGTGGAGTAGTGTTGCTGAGATACCAGCTGTAATCACTATTGATGCAGGAGACTATACCATGATGGTGAAAAGTAAAGGCGATATGATGCCAGTTTCTGATAAACCTTATTATAATGCAACAAAGAATTTCACAATAGTAAAAGGTGAGGTGACATTCCTGTCTTTAGAATGCACGATGCTTAACATGAAAGTTAGCGTTGAGGTGAGTGAGGCTTTGAAAACTACATTTCCAATGTGGCAAGCGGAGTTCTTTTTTCTTGACAACATGGAAGTCGTGTTTTATACCATGACATCTGAAAATAATAAACCTATATATATTACACCTGCCTCATTTGGTGTGACTCTTAAAGATGCCGCTACTTCAGCAAGTAGAACGGTATTGTTCGAGAATTATAGTGCCGCAATGTATCACAACGTAAAATTTGAATAATAAAATAATATGAGAAGACGTATTTTAAATCTAATAACTATATCGACAATGCTTCTTGCTGTGTCGTGTAATGCCGTAGAAGATCTTCAAGAATCTTTTAAAGGGTTCGGTAAACTCCTTGTGCCAACGACAAAAGTTAGTGGTGAATATAAAGGTGAAGATGGTGTTAATGCTACCGTACCATACAATGTAAAAGATTTTATTGTCACAATTGCAAAATATGAAAATGGCGTTTTGACTCCTATCAATGGTAAAAAATGGAAAGTGGCAGATATGCCTGCAAAGATAGGTTTGCCAGTAGGTCAATATGCTATTCAAACAGCTTCTTACGAAGGGAAACAGCTTGAGGTTAGCGATAACCCATATTTCTATGGAACGAAAGATTTTTCTATAATGGCCGAAGAAGAAACTTCCGTAGATGTTAATGTGGCTGTTATTGATGCTAAAGTTTCGGCTTTGCTAACAGATGCTTTTAAAGCAGAATTTTCAGAATGGTCTGTAACGGTAGTCTCTAAGGCAGATGCTACAAAAAAGCTATTTGAACTTAATGAAACAACTCTTACTAAATATATAAAACCAACAGATATAATTCTTAATGTAGAGTGTGTACGTCATAATTCATCTTCAACTTGGAAAAAGAGTATACCTATGAGTGGTGTCGTTTCTGGTGATTGGGTTAAGGTTTCACTTAATGTTGATGGGGTGGGTAGCGTTACAGTAAATATAACTGTTGACAACACTCTCACAGAGAAAGAGGTGATAATAGATATTCCAAATGATGATGAAGATCTTGGTGGTGGAGGTACTGTGACTCCCGATCCAGATCCCAATCCAGATCCAGATCCAGATGTCCCAACATTTGAAAAACCTGCTGTTGTCGGCATAGAAGGGCTGAACATAGATAACGAGCTTGTAATATTAAAATCAGAAACCTTATCTCCAGTGAAGATAGCTATAAAAGCAGATAATGGAGGTATCCAAAAACTAAATGTTACTATTTCTTCTCAAGAGGCTTGGCTTATGACGGCTGTGAAGGCTATGTTCGATGGTAAAAACACCTTCGACCTTGCAAATCTTAAAGAGGGCTCTGACACAAAAAATAATCTTATTAGTCTTGGCATAGTCACAAATGAAACTATTATTAAAGATCAGAAGAGTTTCGTATTTGACATAACAAAATTTATGGGTCTGCTTTCGCCTAATAGCAATGATACAAATTCATACGATTTTATAATAGGCGTAGAGGATATTGTGGGCGATGCTGCACAGAAGACTTTGGTCGTTAAGGTTAGAAAATAGTATAGATTATTATGATAAGAAAAAATATAATTTGGCTGTATTCTCTATTTGTGTCTCTGCTTTTTGTTGTAGGATGTCAAAAGGACAATGGTGACTATTTGATGACAGGAACTGTCTCTTTTGATAAGGTGACGCTTTGTGACGACACCTCCGATAAAGATGTAAATACTAAAGGTGTGAGTCCCATATTTGCGGTGCAAATTGTGGATATTGACGGTAAGGTGTGTTACGCAACCTCCGATGTGTCGTCTATCGCCGGGCAGAAAATAAATCTTCAAATTGGAGAGTATACCGTTAAGGCATGGACAGACAATGCTTCAGCAGCGGCATTTGACACTAAAGTATATTATGGGGAGACGAAAATCACAGTTTCTAATGGTGTGGATACCCCTGTAAATGTAGAGTGTAAATTAGATAACGTACTTGTAGATGTCAAATATACACAAAACATAAAAGACAATTTTACATCTTATAAAATTGTAGTTGCCAATAGTGTCGGAGAGCTTACTTTTGAGCAAGAAGATGCTCGTGTGGGATATTTCTCGTATGAGAATAAAATATCATATACCATATTCCTGACTGACGCATTGGGTGACAACTACACATATAAAGGTGTCGTTGATGGGCTTAACGTCCGTGATTATCTTCATTTTAACATAGATGTGAAGCCTCGCACAGACAAAGACGATCTTCTATTTGACCTTATAATAAATACTTCTGTAAATGAAGTAGTGACAACAATAACAACCTCATTAACGCCAAATGACGTTTCTAAACCAACGATCACCTTGCGTGATAAAGATATAACACTTCCTTTTGTTGTAGGTCAAGGTGTGGGGGCTGATATGTTTTTTGATATTACTGCCACAGGTGGTGTAAAAAGGCTCTTTGTAAATTTCTTATCTGGTGCACCAGCCTCTTTCCCAAAAATGGTGGAGGTCTTAGGAAGTGATGCCTCTATGCTTAAGACATTAGGCATATCTACAAATATCACAAGTGGAGCATTGAGCGGAGTGTTAACGATGACCGAGTTTACTCGTATGCTGACTGCAGGAAGTGATGGCATGAATAGCGTTGTCCTTTCTTTGGGAATTTATGATGATGCTTACAATCTAACGACACAAAAGGTGACAATAAATGTGGTGCAGGCATATCTCTTTACTGCCGATCCTATAACAAACACACATATAGATTGGAGTACAGGACGTGGTATAACAGAAGTTGCCTTTGGTGGCTCGTGGGTGATGAACGACACTCCCGAAGGTCTGACATTCAAATATCGTAGGGTAGGCGAGACTTCTTGGAACATTGTTGATGAGCAACTTGTGGTGATAGATGAGCCTAACAAGACATACACCACTACTGTAAAGTTGAATTTAGCGACACAATATGAGATGCAGGCTGTGAGCCTAAGCGACGCTGGCAAAGTACTTTCGTTTACCACCGTTCGTCCGTCGGAGCCTACAAATATGGATTTTGAGGATTGGTGGCTTGATGGCAAAACATGGTTCCCTTATGCGCAAAATGGAACTAAAGATTGGGATTCTGGAAATGGAGGTCTTACATCTTCACTTGTGGGTAAAAGTCCAAATACGATACCTGAGTACACTAAAGTACATAGCGGCACGACGGCTGTAAAATCTACATCTGTGGAAGCTCCTGTTGTTGGTTTTGCTGCCGGGAACCTATTTACAGGATATTTCAAATTTAGCATTGCCGGAGCCTCAAACCCATTATCTATGGTTCACTTTGGTCGTCCTTATGCAGCACGTCCTACACAGATGAGAGGCTACTACATCTATAACCCTGTTACAATAAATACAGGTAAAGAACATGATGGAGAGATGGATCAGTGTAACATATATATATCGCTTGAAAAATGGGGTGATGGCGTGACTGAACGTCCTGCAAATCGTGTAGTGATAGGTGTCGGAGACTTCCGTACCTCAGCATCAAATGACTCATACAAAGAGTTTGTCGCCGATGTGAAATATTCAAGCAACGAGATGCCAGACCACGTAGTGATAGTGGCTACATCCAGCATATATGGAGACCAATTTATAGGAGGGAAAGGGTCAACGTTGTATGTTGATAATATAGAACTCTTCTACTAAAAATTTTGAAGATGACGCTCAGCGTCCTGTTTTGAAAGTTTTTAATGTGTAATATATAAGAGACGCTTGGGAAACTGAGCGTCTCTTTAAACGTTTTTGACGTTCATAAGCCATTCTACAAATCTCTTAATTCCCTCGTCTAAGTTTACTTTTGGTATATAGTGTAGCTCCTTAGAACTCTCTGTTATATCGGCATATGTCCTTTCCACATCGCCATTTTGCATAGGCAATAGCTCTTTCTTGGCTTTCTTGCCAGTATGCTTCTCTATGTAACTTATGAAATCTAATAGGTTGACTGGGTCGTTGTCACCCAAGTTAAAGACACGGTGATTTTGTATGGTTGGTGGGGTGTTGATGGCAGAGACGATACCGTCAATTATGTCGTCTATATATGTAAAATCACGACTCATGTTGCCATTGTTAAACACTTGTATGGTACGATCGTGTAAGATAGCATCTGTGAAGATGCAAGGTGCCATATCAGGTCTTCCCCATGGACCATAAACGGTAAATAGACGTAGCCCCGTAGCTTTGAAGCCATAGAGATGGGTATACGAATATGCCAATAGCTCAGCTGCCTTTTTCGTAGCCGCATATAGGCTAACAGGGCTGTCGGTCTTGTCGTTTATGCTATATGGAACTTTTGTGTTGCATCCATAAACACTTGAGCTACTTGCATATACAAGATGCTCTATATGATAGTTACGGCAAGCTTCTAAGATATTATAAAAGCCTACTAAGTTGGATTGTATATAACTTTCGGGGTGTGTGATGCTGTAACGCACTCCTGCTTGTGCAGCGAGGTTGCATACTGTATCAAAGGCATTATTTTCGAATAGTTGTTTTAAACGTTCGTTATTTGTGATGTCTATCTTGACAAAGGAGAAGTTTCCGTTGTGGAAGTCTTCTTCATAAATATATGTAGGCATCCCCAATTTACGAAGACGTGCATATTTTAAGTTAACATCATAGTAGTCGTTGATGTTGTCTATACCAACGACGGTATGTCCAAGTTCTAATAATTTCAGAGATAGGTGCATACCGATAAACCCGGCGGCTCCAGTTACTAAGATCTTCATTTTATAATGTAAATTTCAAAATCACCTACTTTTTTAATCATTGGTGTGTATCTTAAAAATTCTTTTAAGGAGTCTTGACTATTAATATCTTTTTCTCTTACAAAAAATATTGTCTCGTGTATCGTTTTCAACTCTTTCATGTCTTTTACTTGTTTTAGCTTCGTCTTGAGGAACACATCCATGTTCTCACCTCCACGAAATTGATAAAAAGCATACGATGTTATTCCGTTTTCCATAGCTGCCTTTTTCGCTGTGAGTGACATATTTCTAAATCCTATAATATCATTGAAATATGGAACTGTAAATGACATTACAAAAATAGCGATTAACAGAGATGTGGAAATAGATAATGATGCTTTTTTGATATGCCCTTTCAATGCAAAAACAGCACCACAAAAACCTCCCAAGCATAATATGATAATTCCTAAATATATAAGCCACATATTTGGCGGTATTATAGGAAGTAATACATCATCGAACAATAACGATAATGGAGTTAAAAAAAGTATTATAGAGGGAAGAAATATAGAACTCTTAATAACCCAATCTATTTTTATTTCTTTGAGTAATAATACGGTCAAGTATATCAGAAATGGATATATAGGAAGTAGGTATATGTCTATTTTAGAGCTTATTAGAGATAGTGTGACAAGGGTGGATAGTATGATTACGCTATAAAATTTCAGTAGGGTATTGTGTTGTATTATACGTTTCTGAAATCCTTTTATCATAACAACGACACATAACAGAGACCACGGAGCAGCGGTATACCATATCGTCTGAAGGTAGTAGTAAAATGGTTCTTTATGGTGAAATGAGTTTATTCCTCTTCCTATTGTTTGCTTGAAAAGAAGGTTGTTTACATATTCACTTCCTCCTTCAAGAGCTACCCCTGTAAACCATATAGCTGCTAAGCTCACTATTATAGTCCATTGCTTAAGACCTAAATAATGCCCAAAGTCTTTTAATTTGTGTTCTGAAAAAAGGAATACAGCGATGGCAACGATAGGGGCTAATAGCCCTACTGGTCCTTTGGTGAAAAGAGCTAAAAAGATGTTAAGAGGGAGAAAATAAGAGTCCCATTTGTTATTCGTTTTGGTATATATCCGATAGAAGTTGTAGAGGGCGAGGATTATAAACATCACCATGAGCATATCCATACGGATCACTAAGGCAGAGCCGATAAACATTACAGAGGTGAGGAGCATTAAGATGGGGGTTGCTTTGACATTTTCATGTTTGCCAAAGCTTAGGTTGTTCATCACATAAAAAATTACAACTGTGGGAATGAGTGTGAAAAGTCCGATTAGTAACATTATGTTCTCACCTGTGATGTGTCTACACGCCATGAGCAACCAAAAATAGAGAGGTGGCTTGTCGGCATATGCCACGCCTTGATTATGAAAGGCAAAGAGTGAGCCGTTACGTAATGCCTCTTCTATGATGCTTATGTAACGAAGCTCATTATCTGGGGTGTAATCTCTAAATATAAATATGGGGACGATAGCCAGTAAAGGAAGTATATATATGTAAAACTTACTTTTCATGTATAAGTTTTGATTTTCTTATTATAAATAGGTTTCTTGTATATACAAAAGCACCAGTGCACTGACCCAAGATCAACACTGGGTCATGACGGTAAATGGCATATGATATTATGATAAGAGAACCTATGAGGCTGATGATCCAAAATCCTTGTGGAAGGATAGACTCGCCACGACGAAGAGAGTAGATCCATTGATAGACAAAGCGAAGAGTGAAAATGAGCTGTCCTAAGGATCCATATATCAATAATGTAAGTGGTATATTCTCATTCTCGAAGAGCCTTGTGAAGTTGTAATCCCAATTACAAAGCATATATATTATCGCAGCAATGGGAGTTATGACAAAGACAAATCGGATTATTTTATTAATTTTCTTCCAATTATCTTGGATGTTGAGGTTCCAGATATATACGTAGTATGAGATAAGTTGTCCGAAGATGATAGCAAAGTCGTCCCTCACCCATCCATAAACAAAAAGAAGAAATGAACCTATGATGCTGAGTTGCCAAAATATAGCAGGAGAGACAACTTTATGTGCCTTTTCCGAGAGAACCCATTGTAGAAGTAGTCGTGCGGAAAAGAATAATTGAGCTATAAATCCTATTGCAAATATTGACCAGCTACTCATTTCTATAAGTTATTATCATTAATGGTATATCGGATATATCTTTTTTTCATCCATCGATAACCAAAACAGTCGACCAAAGGAGATATAAGCCTGTTGCGTAGGTTGTATTTGGCAACCCCTGCAATACGAGGGAAGTGGCTTACCACAACTTGCTTTGTCGACTCTCCCTCAAGGAGTAATAATGCAGGCATGAAACGGTGCATCCCTGTGAAAAAAGGCATACGACGAGCATATTCGGTATGTAATACTTTTAAAGGACATCCTGTATCTATGGCATCGTCTTTGGTCATGTAACGACGGAAGTTATTGGCTATTTTACTTGATAGTTTTTTTACAAAGGTATCTTTCCTATTCATACGTATGCCGATAGCCATCTTATAATCTTTAAGATGTGGTAATAGCAGGTTGAAGTCTTTAGGTGTGGTTTGCAGATCGGCATCTATATATCCGATATATTTAGATTGTACAATATCAATGCCTGCTTTTATGGCAGCACTAAGACCTCTGTTTTTTGCAAATGAGATATAGTAAAAATTGGGTGTCATGGAGCACGCTTCTTTGACTTTTTGAAGTGAATTATCGGTGGATCCGTCATCTACAAAAAGCACGCACGTAGAGAAAAAGGAGGTTGGCAAGAAAGAACTCAATTCGTTTTTAAGCCGTTCTATATTATCTTCTTCATTGTAAAGAGGGACGACAATGGTAAATTCGTATTTAGATGTGAAGTTATCCATGATGATATGCTTATAAAAATAATTCCGTCTTTTGAAGTATCTAACGATAAGAGCATGGCGAAAATTGTACAAAAAGTAATAATACCTTAAATATACTCTCCTATCAAAGATCTGATGACTACAGAAGCGCAATAACAGCCGAAGACAGTCGGGATATAAGATATGGTACCTACATTACTTTTTTTATTTTGCTCCTCAACCCTTATCATAGATCCTTCACGTACTTCTTCGGGCGAGAATATGGCGGTGAAGCCTGTCGTTACACCTGCCCTGTGGAGCCGCTTCCTTAGAGCAAAGGCGAGAGGGCAATGGTGGCTTTTTGCTATGTCTCTAATCTCGATTTTTGTAGGATCTGTTTTTGCTCCAGCTCCCATAGAACTAACCAAAGGATAACCTCTTTTTAGAGAGCCTAATATGAGAGCAACCTTAGGTGATAAAGTGTCTATTGCGTCTACCACGAAGTCGAATTTGCTACTGTCAAGCACCTCGTCTATCTTTTCGTCTTTTAGATATTGTTGTATTACAGTTAGGTTTATTGTCGGATTTATGTCTCTAAGCCTTGTAGCAAGGACTTCTGATTTGCTTTTTCCGACCGTAGAGTGTAGGGCTATTAGTTGGCGGTTTATGTTGGAAAGAGAGATGTCGTCGGCATCTACTATTGTTAGTGAGCCAACCCCTGAACGGCATATCATCTCTGCTGCATAGGCTCCCACTCCTCCTAATCCAACGATAAGGACATGAGCTTCTTTTAGAATAGCTATGTTCCTATCTCCTAAAAGCAACTCTGTACGTTCAGTCCAAATCATATAGCTTATTGAAATTATCAAAAATAACCTTTTTCAGCTCTTCAACGCTTATGTTGCGTAAGTTAGCCACCTCTTGATATAACTCTACTATGTCTCCGCCTGAAGCATCATTTTCCAAGAATAACTTCTCAAGAGGGATCTCTTTTAGGGTTTCAAGGGTTTTTGGTGATGCTGAAGCATCGAAGCCATAAGATATGTAAGCTCCTATTTTCATCAATTCGTGAAACGTATTTTTATCACCTATAAAGCCATGTATCATGATCCCTTTAATGGTCGGTGCATATTCTTTTAATGTAGGAAGCATATCGTCCCATGCCTTGACAGAGTGTATAACAATTGGCAACCCTCTTTTGGCGGCTTCTTTTATCTGTTCGCAGAAATAAAGCATTTGGATGTTTTTGTTTTTCTTGCTTGCCGCATAATCGAGTCCTATTTCACCTATGGCGATTATGTTTTCTGTCGTTTCTATGGCTTTGGCAATAGCATTTACATCACAACATTGGGTATCCCAAGGGTGAACCCCAGCTGTATAAGGATGTGAAAAATCAATGGTGTCTACTCCTATCCTATAAGAGACAATAGAGATGATATTGTCGTCATCTCTATTGTGGGTATGTGCATTTATATATTTTACTTCATTCATAATTTTATTCCCACATAAGTACTTGGCGTAAGTGCAAGAAGCTCTTTTTTAACGCTATCGCTAATTTTAAGCCCTTCAACAAACTCAACCATTACTTCTTGTGTTACCCCCTTGTTAGTACGAGTAAGTTGCTTAAGTGCCTCATAAGGGTTAGGATAGTTCTCACGACGTAATATCGTTTGGATGCCTTCTGCTACAACCGCCCAGTTACGGTTTAAGTCACGGTCTATGGCGTCGGTATTGATTATTAATTTGTTGAGACCTTTAATCATAGATTTCAAGGCGATCATGGTGTGTCCCATCGGAACGCCTATGTTACGAAGCACCGTAGAATCTGTCAAGTCACGTTGTAGACGAGATAATGGCAGTTTCATAGAAAGGTGATTGAAGATGGCATTTGCCATGCCTAAATTGCCTTCTGCATTTTCAAAATCAATAGGATTAACTTTGTGTGGCATTGCCGATGATCCAACTTCTCCAGCCTTAATCTTTTGTTTGAAATATTCCATAGATATGTATGTCCACATATCACGACATAGGTCTATTAAAATAGTGTTTATGCGTTTATAACTATCAAAGATAGCTGCTATGTTGTCGTAATGTTCTATTTGTGTGGTTGTTTGAGAACGATCGAGACCTAATGTGTCGTTTACAAAAGTATTTGCAAATGCAACCCAGTCGATGTTTGGGTATGCTGCAAAGTGAGCGTTAAAGTTCCCTGTTGCTCCGCCAAATTTTGCAGGACATGGGATCTTTGAGACAAGGGTGATTTGTTTTTGAAGACGTTCTACATAAACTTTAATTTCCTTGCCAAGACGAGTTGGAGAAGCAGGTTGCCCATGTGTATGTGCAAGCATAGGTATATCCTCCCATTCTTTTGAAAGAGCTGTAAGTATAGCTACAACTTCTTGAAGAGTAGGATAATAGACTTCGTTAGAAGCGTCACGCAAAGTATATGGCGTTGCTGTGTTGTTTATGTCTTGTGAGGTAAGTCCAAAATGTATAAACTCACGTGCCGACCCCATATTTAACTCATCCATCTTCTCTTTGATGAAGTATTCGACAGCTTTAACATCGTGGTTCGTGGTTTTCTCGATCTCTTTTACACGACGAGCGTCGTCAATAGAGAACGTTTTATATATGTCACGAAGGGTCTCAAATGAACCTTTATCAAACGACTTTAGTTGGTCGAGAGGTATGTTGCAAAGGGCTATAAAATATTCTATTTCTACGAGAACTCTATATCTTATTAGGGCATATTCAGAAAAATAGCTTGCAAGCTCTCCGCATTTGTCACGGTATCTGCCGTCAATCGGTGATATGGCGGTTAATGTGTTCAGTTCCATCTTTTATGAAGTTTAATGTGCAAAGCACAAAAGTAATAAATTTTATTTGTAAACAAAAGCATAAACAATACCATTTATAAAAAATATTAAATTGTGTCGATGGGTTTTGTTAAATTCAAAAAATGGAGTAATTTTGTATGTTCTTTGTAAACATTTTTTATGGGAAATTTTTTATCATTTATATTTATAACAATATTAACAATCTACCTTTTAGGGTTTCTTGGTAGGTTATTTTTTCGTATTTGGATCTCACGTAAACTAAAGGAGATAGAGCGTAACGGAGGTGCTTCTCCTAATGGTCAGCCTTTCTTTTGGTCTAAGTCGTGGGGTGGTACTGCACCTAAATCTCCGAAAGAGGGTAGCGTAAAGGTTACTAAAGTAACTGAAGATGCTCGCACGGTGGATAAAAAGTTGGGTGAGTATGTCGAATATGAAGAGGTCGATGAAGAAATAGAAAAATAATAATTCAAATACTTAAATAGAATGAATAATAACTTTAAAATCGTATCGCCTGCTGAGGCGGTAAAGGCAATAAAGAGCGGAGACCATGTACATATTAGTAGTGTGTCTACTACTCCGATAGCACTTATTGATGCTATGGTAGAACGTGGTAGAAACGGTGAACTAAAAGATGTTTATATTCATCACCTTCATACTGAGGGTGCTATGAGTTATGCTGCTAATGAGTTTGAAGGCATATTCCAATCAGACCAATTCTTCGTTGGATCAAATATGCGTAAATATACTCAAGAGGGTTATGCAGACTACATCCCTTGTTTCCTTAGTGACACTCAAGCCCTATATCGTAGAGGAGAGCTTCCTTGTAATGTAGTACTTATGCAATGCTCTGTTCCTGACGCACACGGCTTCGTATCTATGGGTACTTCTGTAGATACTCTTCCTGCTGCCCTTGAGTGCAAACCAGTTGTTATCGCTTGTATAAACAAATTTATGCCTCGTACTTTCGGAGACTCTTTCCTTCACGTCTCTGAGATAGACTATATGTGTCAATGTGACACTCCTTTATTTGAAGGTCATTACACAGCTCCTACTGCTGAAGAAGAGCTTATCGGTAAATATTGTGCTGAGCTTATAGACGATGGTGCTTGTCTTCAAATGGGCATAGGATCTATACCTAACGCTGTTCTTGCGCAACTTAAAAACCATAAAGACCTTGGGGTTCATACCGAAATGTTTGCTGACGGTGTGCTTCCTTTATATGAAAGTGGTGTTATTAATGGTAGAAACAAAGCTATTGATAAAGGTAAGATTGTCACTACATTCTGTATGGGTTCAAAAAATGTATACGACTTTGTCGATCTTAACCCTGCAATTCTTGTTAAGGCAGTCGAATACACAAACGACCCTTTCATGATAGCTCAAAACCCTAAAGTTACCTCTATCAACTCAGCTCTTCAAATAGATCTTACAGGTCAAGTATGTGCCGACTCTTTAGGTACACGCTTCTTCTCTGGTGTTGGTGGACAAGTAGACTTCGTTTACGGTGCTTCACGTTCAAAAGGTGGTATCTCAATGATCGCTATGCAATCGGTTACAAATAAAGGCATTAGTAAAATTGCTCCTACTCTTGCTTTGGGTGCTGGCGTTGTCACATCTCGTCCTAACGTCGAATATATAGTTACAGAATGGGGTGCAGTAAATTTACGTGGTAAGTCTATGCAACAAAGAGCTGCTCTTTTAACAAGCATTGCTCACCCAGACCATCGTGAAACCCTTGAGCGTGCGGCGTTTGAGCGTTTTGGAGGTCACTATACATACGTTCTAAATCAATCTAAAAAATAGATATCAATCTATAAATAACAAAGCAGCAGCTCGATTATATCGGGCTGCTGCTTTTATTTTGAGTGTAGGTGGTGTTATTTTAATACTTTCATCTCTTTACCTACTTTGGTAAAGGCTGTTACACATTTGTCAAGGTCTTGGCGGTCGTGTCCTGCCGATACTTGAACACGGATCCTTGCTTGTCCTTGAGGCACAACAGGATAGTAGAAGCCTGTTACATATATACCCTCTTTGAGAAGCGCAGCAGCAAAATCTTGAGATAGCTTGGCATCATAAAGCATGACAGCGCAGATAGCCGATTTTGTAGGTTTGATGTCGAAGCCAGCAGCTTTCATCTTGCCGATAAAATAATCGACGTTTTCGACAAGTTTGTCATGGATAGCGTTTGACTTTTTAAGTATCTCAAATACTTTGATAGAAGCACCGACAACTGATGGTGGAACAGAGTTTGAAAATAGATAAGGACGTGAGCGTTGACGTAAAAGCTCTATTATTTCTTTCTTCCCGGTTGTGAAACCACCCACAGCACCACCAAAGGCTTTGCCGAGTGTCCCTGTTATTATGTCTATCTTGCCACGAAGGTTAAATTTCTCGGATACGCCTCGTCCTGTTGCTCCAACAACACCTGCTGAGTGACACTCATCTACCATCACTAAAGCGTCATATTTATTGGCTAATTCGGATATTTTATCCATAGGAGCAACATTTCCGTCCATAGAGAAAACACCGTCTGTGACGATAATCCTAAAACGTTGGCTTTGTGCTTCTTTTAAGGCAGCCTCAAGTTCTTCCATAGAAGAGTTGGTATATCTATATCTCTTAGCTTTACATAGACGCACACCATCAATTATAGAAGCGTGGTTTAGAGAGTCTGAGATAATAGCGTCTTGATCTGTAAATAGAGGTTCGAAAACACCGCCATTAGCGTCAAAACAAGCAGCATACAAAATTGTGTCTTCAGTGCCGAAATAGTCTGAGATGGCCTTTTCAAGCTCTTTGTGGATGTCTTGAGTCCCGCAGATAAATCTTACAGAAGACATTCCGTATCCACGGAAGTCCATAGCGTCTTTCGCTGCTTTTATTACTTCAGCATTGTCAGACAACCCAAGATAGTTGTTGGCGCAGAAGTTTAAAACTTGTTGCGAATTGTTTACTTGGATGCTTGCCTTTTGTGGAGAGGTAATTATACGTTCTTCTTTGTATAATCCGGCCTCTCTAATATTCTTAAGCTCTTGGCAGAGATGTTCTTTAATTTTTCCGTACATAATATTGAGATTTTTGTTGTTTTATTAAAGTGTAAATGTACTAATTTTTAATATTAATACAAAAAAATATGTTTTGGAAAGGTATTTGTTTATGAAATGATAAATAAAATAGTACTATGGCAGCAAAAATAAACTTATTAAAGAGTGGCAAAAGTGTTAACACAAAGACAGTTATCCTTATTAAAGCCAATGAGTTGATTAATGAGGTTGGAATATCAGATTTTCGTGTAGATACCTTAGCCACATCTTTGGGACTAAGTCCCGGAAATATAACATACCATTTTCATAGAAAAGATGATATTGCATTTGCTCTGTGGAACTTGGCGATAGATAGTGTTAAGAAGACATATATGCACTATGTCTCATCTATTCTTGACATCACACAACTTGCAGCGTGTCTCATGACTTTGTTGAGTGACAATAAACATTATATCAGTATAATTGCTTATAAGTTAGGTGATGTGGCAAATATCGGAGCTATCAACCATGATAAAATAGGTTCTTGTGATTTTTTATATAACGAATATGTGATGATCATAAAACACCTTGTTTCTAATGGATGCCTAAATGAAGAGGTGATGAATAAATATATGTATATCACTTTTAATGTGCAACTTACTCTTTTATGTTGGTGGGTAAATAGTGAATATAACAAATATAAAAACGAGGATATGGGTGTTTTGTCTTCTCGTTTTGCCATTGCTGTGATAAATCCACTCGTCCCTTTTATGACAGAAGAGGGGCTTAGACAGTTTGAAAGGTTATATGTAAATTCTTAATTATGAAAAAGGAGGCTAAGATAGACAGGACAAATGTAACTACACGAGAACTCATAATGCAAAAGACACTTGAGATAGTTAATGACAGAGGAATGGCTGATTTCCGTGTCGATCTCCTGTCGTCAACATTGGGGCTAAGTCCCGGAAATATAACATATCACTTCGCTAAGAAAGAGGACCTTTGTCGTGCTATATGGGTCGAGTTTTATGTGGAGCTGAAAGGTGTAGAGGTTCTTGTCAGTAATTTGTTAGATGTGAAGCAATCGTTTTTGGTGGTTCGCTCAATAACCGCTCTTATTTATAAATATCGAGGTGTGATCTTATATAGGGGGAGCGATATGGTTGTTTTGTATAGGGATGACAATAGCGAATATTCTATTGCCGAGAAGTTACGTGAGATAATACGTGTAATTCTATTTCACCTTAATGAAAATGGATATATCTCTCAAGAAAAGAATACTCCAATAATAAATAAAATCGTTATGGATGATATGTTTGTAAATATGCGATTTTGGATAAATAAAGAATACCTCATGAGTGATAGCAATAAATATAGCTCTATAAGTAGTAGGGTAGTGGAAAATAGCATAGAGATACTTTACCTCTTATATCCTCTTCTGAATGAACGAGGAAGAGCTGAATTTGACATTTTGTGTGATAAAATGTTGTAAAAAAAGTATAAAATGTTTGGTGATTATAATTTTATAATTATCTTTGCAACGTATTCAACTCATAGGTAAATATTTTTGTCTGAGTTTGAACTATAAAGAATGGTGGAGAGAATAGGCTCTGTGAAACCATAGCAACCCCATACGGAGGGTGCTAATACCTACCCGAAAGGGAATTATATTTTAAAACTAAGGACATGACAAAAACATCAACATTTACTTTCTTCAGTTTGCAAATAATGCGAATGTGCCGATAGGCACTCTTCTTATATTCAATAACTACGTGTTGTTGTAATAGGGCTTTCTGTGCTCTATTTTTTCGCATTTTAATAATTCTCATTTTTAATGATAATGGATAATAAAAAATTAGGGTTTCAGACCCTTCAAATTCATGCAGGGAGAACTGTCGATGGTACAGGCTCTCGTGGAGCTGCAATATATCCTACTGCAGCATACGAATTCAAAAGCTGTGACTATGCAGCCAACCTATTTGAACTTTCAGAAAGTGGAAATATATATACCCGTTTAATGAACCCTACAACTTCTGCTTATGAGGCACGAGTTGCTGCCCTTGAAGGTGGAGTCGGGGCACTGGCAGTCTCTTCTGGGATGTCCTCGCAGCTTATTACAATAACCTCACTTGCCGATAGTGGTGATAATATAGTTACTTCGCCATTCCTATATGGAGGTACATACAATCAGTTTAAGATCACCTTTCGTAAGTTAGGTATAGAGTGCCGTATAGCAAAAAATGATACGGCAGAGGAGTTTGCAAAGCTCATAGATGCAAAAACTAAGGCTATATATGTTGAGTCTATGGGTAATCCAAGTTGTAGCGTGCCTGACTTGCAGGGAATTAGTGCTTTGGCTAAAATATATGACATCCCATTTGTTGTAGATAACACATTCGGAGCGTGCGGATACCTATGTCGTCCAATAGAGTGGGGTGCGGACATTGTTGTAGAATCGGCAACAAAATGGATAAATGGGCATGGTACAGCTATGGGTGGTGTCGTGATTGATGCCGGAACATACAATTGGGGAAATGGTAAATACCCGGCTTTGAGTGAGCCTTCTGAGGGGTATCATGGATTACGTTTTTTTGATACTTTTGGAAGTTCGGCTTTTATCGTTAAGTGCCGTGTAGATGGTCTTCGTGACTTGGGATGTTCTCCGTCTCCATTCGATGCGTTTCTTATGCAACAAGGACTTGAAACTCTTGCTTTAAGGGTTCGTCACGAGGTAGAATCGACACGTCAATTAGCTTTTTTCTTTAAGACACACCCTAAAGTTAAAGAGGTTCAGTATGTAGGTTATCCTTCACATCCGGGATATGCGAATGCACAGAAATACTTCCGCTTTGGAGCTTCGGGTGTCTTGTCTATAATACTTAAGGGATCTTTGGAAAGTACTATAAAAGTCGTTGAGAGTCTTGAACTTGTTAAACATATGACTATGATTGGAGACTCCATCAGTGTGGTTACACACCCAGCATCTACTACACACAAACAACTTAGTGATAGTGAACAACTCTCTGTGGGTGTGACTCCTACATTGCTACGTATATCTGCCGGGTTAGAGGATGTGGAAGATATAATAGCCGATTTTAAACAAGCATTAGACAAGATAGATGGAGATATTTAGAAGTGAGGCAGATTTTTGCCTCGAATGTGGAGAGGTCTTAAAAGGAGTGACCATAGCATATACATCCTATGGTACAATTTCGCCATCACGAGATAACATAATATGGGTGTGCCATGCCTTGACTGCTTCTTCAGAAGTTGCCGAGTGGTGGCCACATACAGTGGAGAAAGGACGTTTTTTAGATCCCGATAAATATTTTGTTATATGTGCTAATATATTAGGATCTCCTTATGGCTCAACCTCTCCTCTTTCGATAAATGCTGCAACGGGAGAGCCCTATTATGATACTTTTCCGCTTGTCACAGTACGTGATATGGTGGCTGCACATAAGCTTCTTGCCTCTCACCTCAATATAAAAAGGGTAAAGATGCTTATAGGCAGCTCTCTCGGAGGGTTTCAAGCGTTGGAGTGGATTGTCTCAGAGCCTGACTTTGCAGAAACAGCGGTGCTTATTGCCACCTCTGCCAAAGCGGAGCCATGGGCGATTGCCTTTAGTGAGTCACAACGTATGGCTCTCCTTACAGATCCTACATTTGGTGAGAAAAACTGTTCGGCAGGAGCTCATGGACTTGCAACGGCACGTTCAATAGCGATGCTTTCTTATAGAGGGCAGAGGGCTTACGACCATTCTCAAGAGGAAGATGTGTCTAAGATAGATGATTTTCGTGCTGCAAGTTATCAACGATATCAAGGGGAAAAACTCGTTAAGCGATTTAATGCTTATTCTTATTATAGCCTTACTAAAAGCCACGATTCGCACGATGTGGGACGTGATAGAGGAGGGCTTTCCGATGCTCTTAGTCGTGTCAAAGCACGTTGCACGATAATTAGTGTAAGTAGTGATATCTTATTTCCATCTTGTGGACATATGGTGTTATACAATAGAATTAAAAATTCAAAAATGTATGTTATAGACTCAAATTTTGGACACGACGGTTTTCTCGTTGAGAGTGATAAATTAAATTTAATAATTAAAAAGCACCTTGTTGAAGTGGTGTAAGTAATGCAAAATAAATTGTTAAAAATATGAAAAAAGTAAAAATAGGCCTTTTTGGCTTTGGTGTTGTGGGAGAGGGGCTTTACGAAGTCCTGAAAAATTCGGTCGGTTCAAATGCTGAGATAGTGAAAATATGTGTGAAGTCGCCTGACAAAAAACGCTCTTTGCCCGATAGTTGTTTTACATATAATCCAGATGATATATTTGATAATAGTGAGATAAACACTATCGTTGAACTTATTGACGATGCAGAGGAGTCTTATAAAATTGTAAAAAGGGCTCTCATAAAACGTCTACCTACCGTTTCGGGTAATAAAAAGATGATTGCCTATAACCTCCCCGAACTTATCAAGTTGCAGGAAGAATATCAAACGCCTTTCCTTTACGATGCCTCCGCCTGTGGTAGTATTCCTGTTATCCGTAATTTAGAGGAATATTATGACAACGACTTACTATTGTCGGTTAAAGGTATCCTTAATGGCTCGTCAAACTTTATCTTATCTAAAATTTTTAATGAGGGGATGAGTTATAATACAGCTCTTAAACTTGCTCAAAAGTTAGGCTTTGCCGAGAGTGACCCATCTTTTGATGTGGGAGGGTTTGATACACTTTACAAACTTATAATCCTTACGATGCACGCCTTTGGTGTATATGTGTCGCCAGAAGAAGTTTTAAATTTAGGCATTTCTAAACTTAACGGTCATGATATACGTTTTGCAAATGAGAAAGGGTGGCGTATAAAATTGCTTGGTGAGGTGGTTAAGAAGAGTAATGATGAGGTGACATTATATGTAATGCCAAGCCTTGTAGGTAAAAATAAATATATATATAGTGTTGAAGATGAGTTTAATGGTGTGGTCATAAAAGGTGCTTTTTATGACAAGCAATTTATGTTCGGTCGTGGAGCTGGAGGTTATCCTACTGGAAGTGCTGTTTTGAGTGATATTACAGCTACTCAATATAATTATCGTTATGAGTATAAGAAACTACGTAACTTCTCACAATTTAAATATATAACTTCTTGTGATGTGCGCATCTATTTTCGTTGTAGTGATCTCGAAGATGTAAACATCCTAAATTTTAAATCTATTGACGAGCGTTATTGGAGTGATGAATGTTGCTATGTCGTTGGGGTTGTGAGTCTTGCCGATCTTATTAAGGCTCGTGAAGAGATTGTGGGACGAGATATTTTTGTGGCGACGATACAATAAAACCACTAAACTATACAAAATCAAGAGGCGTATCATTTTGATACGCCTCTTGATTATTATTATAAATTAAACTTATTTAGTGGCTGTCTTTTTTAGATAGCTTCTCCATGTGATAGCCCAAGTATTGATGTCGTCAAGTCCAGACTCGTCAAGTTGGTGAATTGTACTTTGGTGAGGTGCTGTTTTGACCTTTTGAGGATCAGTATAGCACTCGTTAAATACAAACTTAAGAGTCTCGATATATTCGTCTATGTCTTCTTTAGATGGAGTTTCTGTTGGTTCAAGGGTCATAGGCTCTTCGATGTGATATGGGTGGTGTGATGTCCAATAGTGCATACCGAAGTCCATCATACGACGTTGTATCTCACCTGAGGTGACACCTGTATCTTTAAACAACTTCTCGATAGTGTAACGTACTTGTTCAATACGTTGACGACCTTTGATGTAAGGAGCATCTACACAGTCAAGTTCCATAAGTTTCTTAAACATATAGTTATTGTTCAAAACAGCAGTCTTAGCAACTTGGTAGAGTCCGTTAGGTCCCATAGAACGTATCCATGTGTAAGCTCTTACAACAACGGGAGCAACGCCATAGAATGAACGTACCTTAGCAACAGAGAATGGACTGTTACAACTCTTATAGTCGAAGAAATATCTCTTTCCGTCAAAGTCGATCAGTGGAGCAGGCATAAATTTAACGAGCTTTTCTGAAACGCCTGTTGCGCCACAAGCAGGACCACCACATCCGTGAGGAGTAGAGAATGTCTTGTGTAGGTTAAAGAAGCATAAGTCGAAACCAGCCTCTTTAGCTCTTGTCACCCCAAGAAGACCGTTTGCATTTGCTTGGTCGTATCCACAAAGACCGCCTTTGCTATGAACGAGTTTTGTAAACTCAAGGACATGGCTATTATAAACGCCTGTGTCTTCAGGGTTAGCAACAAAAAAAGCAGCAGTACGCTCACTGACAGCAGCCTTAAACGCTTCGAAGTCAGGACGTCCATCGGCATCAGGGTTTATGAAAATTATCTTATAACCTTTCATCACCGGAGCAGCAGCATCCGAAGGGTGAGAATATATGGTTGTTATAATCTCGTCTCTTGTGTCGTCTTCTCCTTTGTCTTTGAAATAAGCTTTTACGATAGATGCCATAGTAAGGATACCTTGACTACCACCACCGGGTTGAAAGTTAAAACGGCTCATACCCGATATTTCACGCATAGCAAGGTCTGTCTTATAGAAAATCTCCATCATACCTTGAACTGTGCTCTCATCTTGTAGAGGGTGCATCTCGCTCACAGTAGGCAAAGCTACAATCTGGTCGTTTACCTTTGGGCTATATTTCATGGTACAAGTGCCTTGTCCGATCTCTATGTTTACGTCAGCTCCTAAAGTCATTTGTGATAACCTTACATAGTGACGAAGCACACGTGGTTGTGATATTTCAGGCAGGTTTACGCTTCCTTTACGACGCATAGATTTTGGTAATGCAGCCACTCCCTCAACTGAGTTTATGATAGCATCGTCAGCCTTTGATACATATATGCCTCTCTCTCCTTTTGTTGAGAGTTCAAATATAATTGGTTCATCCCACTTTGCTTGGTGGAAGTTTTTTCTCACCTTTGTATTATCTCTATTTATCTTTTTCATCACTCTTAGTTTTTAACGATTTCCTCTAATGCTATCACTAAACGATCAATAGCACTCTTGTTGTGTATTTCGGTAACGCAATATAGTGCAGACTCTCCAAGCTCAGGGAACTCAGAACTTAGGTCTTTACCACCGAAGATGCCTTTTTCAAGTAGAGCGACGTTTATCTCTTTCACGCTCTTACCTGTACCTTTGAAGTTAACGATGAACTCTTTAAAGAAGATGTTGTCAAAAATATTAGCCTTAACACCTTTTACCTCATTAAGACGTTTTACTGCATATTGAGAACGTTGCATGATTGTCTCACCAAGATCTTTCATGCCTTCAGGTCCCATTGTAGATAGGTAAACGCCAGCTGTGATGCCCCAAAGAGCAGATTGAGTACCTACATATTCTTTACCATGTTCACGGTGGTGTCCGAAAGAAGTACGGTCGTAAGCCACGTCGCCAAAGCCCCATTCGCCCTCAACACAAGTTGGTGCTATACCAAACAGACGTGAAGGGAACTCCATTACAAATTTCTCTTCGTCACGTGTTGCCATAAAGCCCGATTGTCCACCGCCATAGTTAAGGTGTATGCCAAGAGGTTGAAGATCACCACATACGATGTCTGCTCCATAGCTTGGAGGAGGTGCTATAACCCCAAGAGAACTTGGGTCAACACCAACAAGGCTTAATGCGCCTTCTTTGTGTGCTATATCAGATATTTTTTGACCTTGAGTCTCTATGAAACCAAGATAACTTGGATTTTCAAAATAAACACCACAACATTTTGCAGACATCTTCTTCTTAAGATCTGAAAGATCCATCAAACCTGTCTTTTTGTCATAGTCTACTTCAACAATCTTGACCGCTGCCGAGCAGTAGTTTTTTATTATTTGTATCTTTTGTGGATCTAATGTCTTTGCAACAAGGACTTCTCCACGTCCAGTGATACGGCTTGCCATACGGATTGTTGTTGCAGCAGCTTGTGCCCAGTCCATAGTAGGGACGTTCACAACTTCCATATCCACAAGTTCAGCCATCATACTTTGATATTCAAACAAAGATTGGAAACGTCCAAGATCGTTGTAAGGCTCTCCACCGTAAGCTGTTAGAAATTCACCACGACGATTTATCTCATCGCAGATCGCAGGAACATAATGTTGCCAACATCCGGCACCCAAGAAGTTAAGGTTGTCTGCGCAGGTCTTGTTTCTTGCTAATATGCCTGTTATATATTCTCTAAGGTCAGACTCAGAAAGAATAGCTTCAGGCAAATTCATGTTTTTCTTTAACTTTATTTCTTCAGGAATATCTTGATGCAGTTCCTCCAAAGAAGTTAATCCAATCTCTTTGAGCATAGCTTGCTCTATTTCTGGAACAGAGTTTGGAATGTATGGGTGGTTCTTAAATCCTTTTATCATATTATTTCTATTTTAATTTATTTGAGTTAAAACTAATATAGTGATCGGAGTAAATTAGCTTTTTTAAGGCTTGCAGCTAACGCCTAAAAAGCAATTTTAAAACTAATTTAAGCGATGCCTCCTCCGTCAACGACTAATGCCGCCCCCGTAACCCAACCTGCCATATCACTACAAAGGAACATAACAGCATTTGCTATGTCGTTTGGAGTTCCGATACGACCAAGCGGACGATCGTTGCCGCACGCTCTTAGATATTCGTCCACAGAAACTTTTTCGTTTATCTCTCCTGTTTGTAACCCTTCAGAACGTAACATAGCAGTGTCCACGTCGCCTGGATTGACGCTGTTTACACGTATGTTTTGATGTCCATGGTCTATTGCCATAGCACGAGTAAGGTTTACTATACCACCTTTCACAGCGCAATATGCAGCGGCGTTTCCACCACCTTTAAGACCCCAGCCTGAACCTGTGTTTACTATGCTGCCACCACCATTTTTTATCATATATGGAATGGTATGTTTTGAAAATAGGAAAGTGCCTTTAAGACCGACGTTAAGAACAAAATCCCATTCTTTTTCTGTTAGATCTACCACTGTCTTACGAACAGCAACACCAGCATTGTTGAAAAGGAAATTTATGGTGCCAAATTTTTTGGCTATGGCATCGACAGTTGCTTTCACTTCAGCCTCGATAGTGACGTTACATTTGAAAAATTCGGCTCCTTCAATTTCGCTTGCTACTTCAAAGCCTTTATCGCTAATATCTACCATAGCTACTTTTACGCCATTTGCAGCAAACGCCTTTGTTACGCCAAGTCCTATGCCTGACGAAGCACCGGTAACAATTGCTACCTTGCCTTTTAAATTCAATAAATCCATTTTAAAGTTATCATTAAGTAATGTAAATCAGTTATTATTGTCGTGAGTTCAAAGTTAGTTATTTTTCTAATATGTGCAAAAAAAAATCGGTTAAGAATTTTCTTAACCGATTTTTTTTAATCGATCTTCTACTCTGGTTTTTCCCAATTTAGGATTTTGTAAAAGTCATATTCTTCGGGATGAGCAACAAATTGTGAAGCTGCTTTATAGTCGTTTTCTGTTATGAAATGCAAATTGTTGTGATATATGGTCATCACTTTTGGAGCGTCTATGTCTACAAGTCGTGGTTTTATCTTTCCATTTTTGTCTTCTATATCTTTAAGGTATAGAGGCTCAGCACGACCATCACGTGAGATTGTTATTATGCAACCTGTGTTACCCATCTTAAATAGCTCATAAACTCCAATTCCGAGTCTTGTAGCATAAGATAAGTCGTAGGCAATAGGACGACAACAGCGAAGCTCATAGCCCATCTCATTAGGACGGCTCTTTACTTTAAGATTAAGATTTTTGAGTTCTTGTTGAACAAGCATATTGAAAATGTGAGACTTACTTACGTTTCCAAGTTCCGGATGTCCATGTTCATCATATGTGAAGACAACCCCTGTATTTATAATATCCTCATCTGTCATAAAGTGGAAGACTCCTTCTGAAATTACAGCGATGCCGTAAGGTATGTTGAGTACCATACGTTTTAGCATAGACGATATTATGAGTTTTGTTATCTTCTCAAATGAGATTTGCGTTTTGTTAAACATCTCAGGAATGATGATCATAGGCATATGGCACGCTGATCCTATTCCAAATGCGAGGTGTCCTGCTTCACGTCCCATTGCTGAAACCACAAACCAGTGTCCACTTGTACGAGCGTCTTCATATAGTGTGGTGGCAAGTTTTACGCCTTCTTCCTTTGCCGAGTTATATCCAAAAGTAGGGTAGCCCGCAGGAATAGGAATATCGTTATCTATGGTCTTAGGAACGTGTATGTTAGCAACGTCAATGTTGTTAGCTTTCAGATATTTAGATATTCTATTTGCCGTTGAGGCTGTGTCGTCGCCACCAATGGTGACAAGCAATTTTACATTATGTTTAATAAAAAAGTCAGGCTTAAATTCGGCATCTTGAGGTTTATATCTACTCATAAGCAGCGTAGACCCACCTTTGCTATATATAAAATCGGCTGTTTCAAAGTCGAGCGTTACAAATGTTGGATCATCGGAAAATAGACTTTTATACCCTCCGTTAATGCCAAGCACTCTATATCCTTTATCAAGGAAAATCTTTGTTACAGTACTAATAACTGTGTTAATTCCAGGTGCAGGTCCACCTGCACATAGTATAGCTATTGATTTTTGCATACTTTATGATTTATTAATTGAAAACTCAAAAATATAAAATTTTTATTAATAAAACAACAGTAGAGTGTTTTTTATTGCAAAAAGTATTTTTTTTATAACATATTTATGTATGTACTCTCTTTGGCTTTTTGTACTTCTTTATGGTTGTTAAAACGCCATGAGATGCCTATACCTACAAATTTGTTCCAACTTGTTTTTGTGTTTGTCGATTTGTATAATCCATTTATGTTAAATGAACTGCCATCCCATCTATTATCTATTTTACTCATCAATGTGATGCGTAACTGGTCTTTAAGAAGACGTTTTTCGACATTAAATTTCACACTGTAAGATTCTCCTTGATGTTCATATAAAATATATCCTTTGGGTTGGTAATATCCAGATAGAGTTATGTAGAAATTTTTTGGGAGGTCAAATAGGTTTTGCATACTAAAACCACCAAAGAACCCATTATAAGATTCATTTACCCCTTCTGTATTTGGCATTTTGGTATTGGAATACATGGCGAAAATGCTGACCGAAGGAGTCCAGAATTTAAATTTGTTGTTATATCCGATATATCCTCCACCTGCATTTATTGGAGTTCCTAAGTTAATCGGTTTGGTATTTATGAGAGGTTTGTCGCCTTGCATCTCTATTGTAGAAATGTCAAGTATAAGGTTTGTAGCGTTTTGATACATCAGTCCCATAAAAAACTGTTTGTAACTTAAACTAAAATCTACCGATGTAACCTTCATGTTTTTCAGGTTTTTATTTCCTGTCGATACCTCATATGGAGAGATGTAGTTTACTGTTATGTCGTCTAACATCCCTGCGTTTGGTTGATAGTTATTATGCTTTACATTTAGCCCTAATCCGAGCTGCTTTTTAGCGTTGTAATATTGAAGTCCTATATAAGGAACGATGCTGTGATAGTTTTTTCCTTTACCTGTGGTATTGTTGTCGTTCACATTATTATATAGATAGTTAAACCCTAACGATAAAGAGAGAGGCTCTATCACTTGTACTTTATATTCTAAAATTGTCTTTAGGAAAGATGAGTTTTGTTTATACGACGTTGCTACATCTTCTTTGGTGTTTGAGTTTACTTCGTCTTGTAAATATGAATATTCTAAACCATAGCTTAAAGAGTGTTTTTTCTTTATCGTGTTTATAAGTAATATGTCTGTGGTAAATGCCGAAGCTTTAGATTTTGTGGTTTGATTAAAAGGCTTGCTTTCAGAGTCTCCTTCTTGCCAAGAATTTAGATTTGTATTGTCGTTGTTGCGACTTGCATAGTCAGCATTATATTCGAGTGTGAAATTTTTAGAATAGTTACCTTTATAATATATATGCCCTGTGTTACTCTTGTTTGCAACATCACTATTCAATGTGTATTTGTTGTTTAGCAAATTGCCAAATGAGTTTGCCGATATTGTTTGTAATGTAGAACTCTCGCTATTGCTTTTATTATATCTGCCGCTATATTGAAAAGTAAGCAGGTTTTTCTCGTTTATACGATAGTCTAAGTTGGCGTTATACCAATGGTTATATATATCGTTGTCCTTTGCTCCTTTATCTTCAAATACCCAATTGTTCGGAGATATATATTTGTCGATAACTTTGTCGGCTCTGCTCTCTTCTTCCGATACGTCTCTGTCAAGGTTATACGATAGAGAAGCTGTTATTTTGCCTTTTGTATAACTTCCTTGAATGCTTGGCACAAAACTATATTTTGTGTTGTCTTTCAAAAAAGCCTGTAAATCTATCATGGAGCTAAATCCCTCATATTCTTTGTTTGTCTTGATGAGGATTACGGCTGCTGCATTTTTATATTTTGCTCCCGGACTACGGAGCACCTCAACGCTGTTTATATCTTCACTCTTATACATCTTTAGCTTCTCGACCTCTTTTATCCTTATGTTATTTACATACACCACAACCTCGCCTTGAACCCCTACCATAGTTACCGATCCGTTTTTGTCTGCTTTAACTCCAGGAATGAAATTTAGCAGGTCGGTCGAGTTTCCAAGATTGGAAAGATAGGTGTTGCTAACGTCAAAAACAAGTCCACCCTCATCCCCTAAAGATGTTGTCACTTTGCGTTTACCCTCGACAACAGCATCATCAAGAACTATAGAATTATTGGTCATAACGATGGTGTCTGTCAGTTTTGATAATGGGAGGTTAGTGTCTTTATATCCCATAGATAGTAAATATGCCCCATATCGTTCTCCTTTTATGGGAGTAAATGGAATTTCAAAATTACCATTTGTAAATGTATTGGTATATAGTTGTTTTGTAGAGTCTTTAGCGTTAAATAAGACGACGGAAAATACATCTAACGGAGATTTGTTTTTGTCTACAACGACACCTTTATATGTGTTAATGTTTTGAGCGAACAATAGAGTAGTTGAAAATGTGAATAAAATAAAAAGCAGGTTTCTCTTTTTCATAAGAATATATTATTAACGTTATTTTTATTTGGCAAATATAAATACTATTTTATTACTGTGCAATACAAAGTAGCAAAATATAAATAAAAAAGAGTTGCTCTTTTTGGGGAAGCCATTTTTCAGGACGGGACAGTTGATTTACGATTAGTTGGCGTAATTTATCTGAGTGTTTACCAACATTTACTCTATAATAGCTGTTTATTGGGGTATATGTTTTCAGGTCGGAGACTTGAACATGATGTGATTATTTCCCGGAACGACACAAAATCACAATGAGTCCACGAAAGTGGACTCATTCCTATCACTCTTACTTATATGGTTTCAGTGACTCTTTTTTATGTATTGGGTGCTACAAGCTCGGTCAAGCCTCAGCCAGGAGATTATTTTGTCGCAGAAGTTGTGACACTGCTACCTTCTACTTTGACCTCCATAATGCCCAATATATCTCGAAACAGGTAGAATTGTTCACCATCGGCTTCATAGTAAGTAATTGGGTTTTTGACACTGCCTTTGACCATATATCCAGTGCGTCGTGTTGCTGGTAGAGAGACGCTTGGATATCTTTTCTTCAGTGTTTCATTGGGTGTGTAACTCCCTAATGTGAAGATCACTGTATTCCCCTTAATTTTGTAGTTAAATGCCTTGTCTGTCTTGCTCAACATCTCAGCCACATCGGCTACACGATAATATTTTTTTGCGTATTTATCCATAGAGATTGAATAGCCCTGTTGCTTGTATTTGTGCAGTTTATTGACAACGACCTGTGGATTGTTTGGCCGCAGAATGGCTTCGGGTTTGGCCACAGCAGTGATCGATTTTGGGTGGACGACAGCTTTGGTTTTGGGAGTCAAATCTTTGAGTGAG